>CAIMMA010000214.1 GCA_903842475.1 uncultured bacterium | reverse complement strand
TGCCGCAACGACTCTGGGAGGGACAGCGGGTTGGATTTTTTTTTGTCGGTCACCGGCTGGTGCAGGGTGAGGGCTGCGGGATGGTACGAGTTCAGGGGAGGACCAGTTCCCGTGCCAGTAGCACGAAACTCGCCGTGAAGTTCTAAGTTTTATATACTGTCCCCGTTACGTGCTGCCCCGTTACGTGCCCCGGAACACGTCCCCGGAACACCTCTCCAAAAAAAACCGCTGCAAACACGCTCGGCCGGCAAAGATCGCCCTTCCAGCGCTGTGTCGGTTAGGAGAGTTGACACAAACCGGAGAATGGATCATTATAAAGAATTACAACGCTGCAGCCACTTTGTGCTTCACGCCCGGATTGCTGCGGCCCATGCCAGACCTACCGCCGGTACCTCATGCTGAATAAAAAAAATAAAGCTCTGCAGTTGGGCCAGCCCATCGCCCTGCTCGCCAGCCTGCTGATTGCGGGCCAGATTGGTTTCACCCTCTATCAAGGCACTCCTTTTTGCCTCAACGAGGGCTGCAGGGTGGTGGAACAGCTGACCAAGGTTTCGCCCCTGGTCTTCAATCTGATCGGCCTGGTATTTTTCCAGGCTATTTTTTGGGGATTGCGCTCTTCGCGCAATGAGATGCGCCGACTGCCGCAGTTCGTCAAGACCCTGCTCCTTGCAGGCCTGGCGGTCGAAGCGGTGCTGATCAGTTTTCAATACCTGGTGGCGCACGCCTTCTGCGCCTACTGCCTCGGCATCTTCGCCTGTATCGTCGTCCTCAACCTGCTGATCGGCTTCAAGCAAGCAGTCCCCGGGCTCTTTCTATTTGGGGTGGTTTCCCTGGCCTTTGCCAGCCTGGAACTCAACCAGATCAAAACCGGGGGGCAAGCCTTCACAACAGGCGTTTTGGCCAGCCGGCCGGGAACGGCGAGCACGGCGGAAAATTTCCTTTTTTTCTCATCCGTCTGCACCCATTGCGAACGAGTCATCGCCTCACTGAAAACCAACGATCGGCCGACCGTGCATTTCAATCCGATCGATCAGGTCAAGGAACTGGACCTCCCTAAAATCACTCGCAGCTCCAGCTATGTTTCGGCAAGCAACAAAGCCTTACTGACCGCGCTGGGTATCGACCAGATTCCGGTACTGATCACCCGCACGCCCGAAGGGCTGTCGATCCGCCAGGGCGAAGCGGCCATCCTGGCCCATCTTGGCAAGCCCGGCCTCGCCGAGACCGGCGGACCATCGGGTGCTTCGGCCGTCCCCGCCCCCCAGACCATTATTCCCGGTCTTGAATCCAAAGACGGATGTTCGGTCGCCACCGACTGCACCGATGCAAGCGGTGGGGCTTCCCGCCAATCCGGCCGATAATCGCCCGGCCCGCTTCCGCCCCGGTTGCCCACTCAGCGGCCGGCGGCCAGGGCCTGATCCAGATCCCAGAGCAGATCCTCGATATCCTCCAAACCCACGCTTAAACGGACCAGATCCGCACTCACGCCGGACCGACCCATTTCCTCCTCGCTCAACTGGCTGTGGGTCGTGCTTGCAGGATGGATGGCGAGGCTTTTGGCGTCGCCGACATTGGCGACATGGCTGAACAATTGCAGCCCGTCGATGAAACGCTGCCCTGCCTCCCGGCCGCCGCTGATGCCAAAGGCGACAATAGCCCCAGCCCCTTTGGGCAGGTACTGTTTGGCACGCTGATAGCTGGGGTGGCTGGTCAGGCCGGGATAGGAAACCCAAACAACCCGAGGATGCTCCTCAAGAAATTCCGCGACCCGCTGGGCATTATGAACATGCCGATCCATGCGCAGACTGAGGGTTTCGACTCCCTGCACGGTCAGCCAACTGTTAAAAGGCGAGGCGCTCACCCCGATATCCCGCAGCACCTGCACCCGCGCTTTAAGGATAAAAGCCGGCGGGCCAAGACTGCTGTAGACCAGGCCGTGGTAGGAGGGGTCCGGTTCGGTGAATCCTTTGAACCGACCGCTGCTCCAGTCAAAATTACCCGCATCCACCAGCAGGCCGCCGAGACAGGTCCCGTGGCCGTTGAGAAATTTGGTGGTGCTGTGGGTGACGATGTTGGCGCCCCATTCGATCGGCCGGCAGAGATAGGGAGTGGCCAAGGTGTTGTCGATGATCAGGGGGAGCCCATGCGCCCGAGCAATGGCGGCGACCTCTGTAAAGGGAAACAACGTCAGGCCGGGATTACCCAGGGTCTCGCCATAGATCAGCCGGGTGTTGGCCTGGATGGCCCGCGCAAAGGAATCCGGATCGGCGGGGTCGGCAAAGCTCACCGAGATGCCCAACCGCGGCAGTGTATAGCGCAGCTGGTTGTAGGTGCCGCCGTACAACTGGCTGCTGGCTACAATATGGTCGCCGCTCTCACAGAGGGTGAGGAAGGCGAGCGTCTGGGCGCCGTGGCCGCTGCCGGCCGCCAACCCGCCAATCCCGCCCTCCAGGTCGGCAACCCGCCGCTCGAGGACATCGGTGGTCGGATTCATGATCCGCGTATAGATATTGCCGAACTCCTTGAGGGCGAACAGATCGGCGGCGTGCTGCGAACTCTTGAAGAGATACGAGGTGGTCTGATACAGGGGGACGGCTCTGCTGCCGGTACCGGGATCAACGGTCTGCCCGGCGTGGAGTTGACGGGTGGTAAAACCATACCGACGTTGGGTTGTCATGGGAAAACCTCCTCAAGGGTTAAATGACAGTGGTGCCTACTGGCCGACACGGCGGCTGACAGCCCTGCATCTCGCTTACCCGGGGTGACGGCTGCCTGAACATCAATCGCTTTGGGCTAAAGCTTACCTCATTTTTCACCCGTCCACGAAGCTCTTTCTTCTCTCCGCACCAGCCAAACATCGCCATTTTCGGACGCTCTCCGGTGCAAAGCAATCGCGGCCAACCTATAATAGCCCTTGACCAGGCCATTTTTCTCTGCGATGGTGTGACGTTGCCCTTGAGGTCGACCACGGTTGCCCGAGTCGTTGCCAGCCCCGATCCCAATGCCGAGAACCAGCGCATGGTTAAAAAAATCCTGATTGTCGAAGATGAAAAACTGATAGGTCTGATGCTGGCCGAACATGTCAGGGAAATGGGATGCAAGGTCACCAGGGTTGTGACCAGCGGCGAGGCGGCGGTACGGGCGGTTCAGAACGAGCGGCCGGACGCCATCCTGATGGACATCAGTCTCGATGGCGTTATGGATGGCATCGAAACAGCGGGACGCATTCAAAAGATTGAGGCAATCCCCATCCTTTTTTTTACCGGGTACCAGGATTCGCAACTGCTCCTGCGCGCCGGCGCTCTCAGCCCGGTCGGCATCATCGACAAACTCGATTCCACCGAGGCCATCAAGGAAGCGATTGCTTCATTACTGCAGTGATCCCTCCCCACCCAAAAGTGCTCCGGGAAAGATGACCCTTCCCGGAGCACTGGATTGATCGAAACAACCGTCCGGCACCTCAGAGGCGCTTGAACAATTTGTAGACCGAAGAAAAATCGAGCGATTCCATCCCTTCTGCTATGGCGCGGCCAAAGAGTTCCTTGGTCACCGCGCCGGTGAACAGCGGTAATTTCTGCTCGTAGGCGAAATCCTGGAGGCAATGCAGATCCTTGTAGATCAGGCCATTGGAAAAATGCGGTGAAAAATCCTCGGACAGCAGTTTAGCCTTCTTGGCATTCAGGACCAGCGATTGGCCGCCGCCGACATTGAGAATATCCAAAACCATGGCCTTGTCGATCCCGGCGCTTTCGCCGAAGGCAACGGTTTCAGCCAAGGTGGCCATGATGCTGCCCAGGGCGAGATTGTTGATCAGTTTCATTTTGGTGGCCAATCCTGGCGCTTCCAGATGGAACAGATGCTTGCCGATCTGGGCCAGCACCGGTTCGGCCCTGGTAAACCCCTCTTTCTTGCCGCTGACCAGGACAGTCAACGCCCCCTGGGTGGCGGGCACGACACTGCCCAACACCGGGGCCTCAAGGTAGATCGCCCCGGCCTGGGCACAGAGATCGTGGAAGGCGAGCACATCCCGAAAATGGTTGGTGGTGTGATCGATGATGATCTTGCCGTGGAGATCGGTGCTCAACAGCCCGTTCTCCTGGGTGAACACCGTGCGAACCGCAGCGCTGTCGAACAAGCAGAGGTTGATGATCTCAGCCCCACGGGCCGCCTCAGCCGGCGATGAGGCGACCACCGCCTGCAACCCTTCGGTTTTTTCCGCCGACCGATTCCAAACCGTCAACGAATGTTGACAATCGATAAGCCTGCCGGCGATCGCTTTGCCCAGATGACCCAGGCCGATAAATCCAATCTGCATACAAACTCCTTTTGCGCTTCATTAATCGAAAATGTTGCTCCAGGTGGTCATGCCGGTGATTGCCGCCAGCACAACCAACCCAGCGGTTGGGTCCACCCCTGATCAAGAAAGACCTTTGAGATCCCCACCATGCCCGTTTTGGGCCGGAGGAAAACAAGGGCAACCCCCAAAAACATACCGCCGGAAGATCGCCCTCGCAAGCCATAATTCCGGTGTATGGCCGAACAGGCGCAGGTCGCGTTCGCCGTGGTTTATTCCTTACGGTACGACTCCGCCAGCAGGGAAATATAGTGGACAACTTCCTGCTGGCCATCGGCGCGGTGGACATTGTCCAAGAGCTGCATCATGCAGGCGGGACAGCCCACCGAAACCGTATCGGCTGCGGTGCGGTTGATGTCCTCGGCCTTTTTCCGACCAATGGCGGAAGACGTTTCATAATGCGACAGAACATAGGAACCGCCGCTGCCGCAGCAGGCGTCGGGGGCCGACATCTCCTTGAAGGTGATGCCGGGAATGCCTTTGAGGATTTCGCGCGGCTCGGCAAAGACCTTCATGGTCTTCTTGAGGTGGCAGGAATCGTGGTAGGTCACCACCCGATCCACCCGACCCCGGGGCGGCCTGAGCTTGATCACCCTGGTAAGGAAGGTGGAAATGTCATAGGTCCGCTGCGCCCAGTACTCGGCCCTGGGGCCGTACACCGGATCCGCGGCCATCAGCTCGGTATAATCGTGCTGCCAGGCCCCGCCGCAGGAACCGCAACCGGTAATCAGATATTCACAGCCGGTTCGGTCGAAGGTATCGAGGTTGTTACGGGCCAACGCCCGGACCGTATCGACATCGCCATGGACCAGGACCGGCACACCGCAGCAGGACTGGCCTTTGGGGATATGGACCTCGATGTCGTTGGCGCTCAGCACCTCGATCAGGTCCATGCCGGCCTCGGGATAAAAATAATTTAGCGAATCGCCGGTGAAAAAGGCCACCTTCATCTTGGCGGAGGCCACCTTGACCACCTCGGGAATCCGATCGCGCAAAGGGGTGACGGTCAGACCTGGCATCTGCCGCTCACCATCGAACCCGATGGCCGCACCCGCCTGGCCAAAGGGCGACCGGGGCGAGATCGCCTTGCCGCCCTTTTCGCCCCGGAAGACCAATGGCTGCAAGGCCGCGCCAACCCGGAGGCCCGCGTCGAACAATCGCGGGTGTTTAAGGGTGGAAAAAATCATCCGCTTCAGCCAGGGCAGACCATTCTTGCGCACCAGGGCAGCCCGCAGCGCCAGAATGATCCGGTCGAAATTGACCTTGGTCGGACAGTTGGTCATGCAGCTCTTGCAGACCAGGCAGTTGAACAGCATCTCGGAGACCTGGGGATCGTCAAGTTCCAGTTCACCGGCCAGGATGGCCTCGGCCACCGCGATCTTGGAGCGGGTGACCGAGGTCTCGACCTTATCCGCCCCATACACCGGACAAACGGCCATGCAGTTGCCGCATTTCATGCACTTGTCGAGTTCCTCGCGAACGATCGCCAGGTCATCGTGGTAGGTTTGGTCGGGCCTTCCCGACAGGGTTTTCGTTGTGGTTGCCATGATCAGACCTCCCGCAAGGGCACCATCTTGCCCGGATTGAGCACATACTCCGGATCAAGGGATTCCTTGATGCTGCGCATCAGATTGAGCCCGCTCTGGCCGAGTTCGTCGCCCAGATACTTCATTTTAGCCACGCCGATACCATGCTCACCGCTGAGAGTGCCGCCGAAACTGAGCGCCACCTGGAAAATTTCGTCGACTGCCTGGTGGACCCGACCGATCTCCTCTTGATTGTGCTTGTCGCAGAGGATGGTGGGGTGGAGGTTGCCGTCCCCGGCATGGCCGAAGGTGCCGAGCGTCAGGTTGTATTTCTTGCCGATGGCCTCGCAGGCGATCAGCATGTCGGTGATCCGTGACCGGGGCACAGTGGCATCCTCAAGCACCACGGTGTTGTTGAGCGAGGCCAGGGCCGGCAGAGCGTTGCGGCGTGCGGTCCACAGTTGGTCGCGCTCCTGGTCGGTATTAGCGGCCTTGAGGTCGCCATGATTGTCGGTGACCACCTGCATGACAGCCTCGGCCTCGGCGTTGACGACATCTTCGGACATGCCGTCGACCTCAATCAGCAGCAGGGCGGCGGCATCGGTGGGCAAGCCGATATGGGCAAAGTCTTCAACCGTCTGGATGGTCATCCGGTCCATGACCTCCAGGGTGGCGGGAATCACCTGGGCGGCAATGATGCCGGCCACCGCGTTGCCGGCATCGGCCAGCGTCTTGAACACCCCCATCAGGGTGCGGCGGTATTTGGGCGCCGGGATCAGTTTGGCGGTCAGTTCGGTGATGATGCCGAGTGTCCCCTCGGAGCCCACAAAAAGGTTGGAAAAATCATAGGCCGTGACGTTCTTGACCGTTTTGCCGCCGAAACGGACTTTCTCGCCGTTGGCCAGCACCACTTCCATACCCATGATGTAATTTTTGGTGACTCCGTATTTGAGGCCGCGCAGGCCGCCGGAATTCTCGGCGGCCGAACCGCCCATGGTGGCGGTGGCCACCGTGCCCGGGTCGGGCGGATAAATCAGGCCATGGGGTGCGAC
>CAIMMA010000213.1 GCA_903842475.1 uncultured bacterium | reverse complement strand
TGTTCCAAAGCGGCGACCATGCCGGCGACCGCCTCGGCCATTTGCCGATAACGGCTCCGGGTGCGGGCTATATCTTCCCTCCTGCCCTCATGATAGAGTTCTTCAAATTCCGCCATCAGCTCATGGCTTCTGCTATCAAAGCTGAGCAGCATTTTAAAGGCCTCGTAGGTCTGCTGCAATATCCGGTCGGGGTTAAACAACCGGAGTGACCAATGTTTGAACACGGCGCCGACCAGCATTTCAGCCTCCATTCCCGTTACGAAAGTGATCAAAACCCTGATAGGAGATCGCTATTTCCCGCTGGGTGCCATCCGCCTCCGGCTGGATCAGGGTAACCCCGGCACCGGCAACGATGACGCCGACCGGAACGATCTTTAGCCCGCAGGTCTCGGCCACCTCAACGAGGGTGGAACGCTCCTCGGGGCTGGCGGTGAACAGGAGTTCGAAGTCCTCGCCGCCGCTGAGGGCCCAGTGTAACGGATCGCAACCGGTGCGTCGCGCGGCGGCGGCAAGCATGCCAAGTCCTGGCAGATCGGGAGCGAACAGCCGCGCCCCGGTTCCGGATTGTTTGCAGAGATGCGCCAGATCGGTGGCCAGGCCGTCGGACAGATCCATCATGGCGTGTACCCGGCCGCTGGCGGCGAGTTCCTGCCCCAGCGCCACCCTGGCCGGCGGATTAAGATGTTTTTCCCGCAGGGGATCAAAGGCCCGATTCTCGGGCTCGATATTTCTGCTCAGCAGTTCCAGGCCGGCGGCGGCCAACCCCAGGGGGCCGCTGACCCAGACCGAATCGCCGGGTCGGGCGCCGCTACGGTAGAGTACCTGATCGGCCCGGGCCTCGCCGATCACCGTCAGGGTGAAGGTGAGGCCACCGGGGCTGGCCACGGTATCACCGCCGATGATAAAGCAGCCGTATTCACGGCAGGCCTCGGTCAGCCCCCTGACAAAGGCCAGAAACCAAGTCTCGTCAAAGCCATGGGGCATCCCCGCCGACAGCAGCACAAAGACCGGTTTTCCGCCCATGGCCCCGATATCGCTGACATTGACCGAAACCGCCTTGCGTCCCAGCAGCTCCGGAGGGTGAAAGGCGCGATTGAAATGCACCGATTCGACCAAGGTGTCCATGGTCAGCAGCCAGACCCGCTGGTCATCTTTTCGGATCACGGCACAATCGTCACCGATGCCTTTGAGCAGTTGCCCATCGGCCGGACCGGCCTGGGCAGTGATATATTCGATAATTTGTCGTTCGTTCACGGCTGCTTGAAATCTTTTGGATAGTATTGGGGAAGGGTGGCCGCCAGATATTCCCGGACATCTCGGCTGTCCGCGCATTGCAGCACCTGCTCGCCCAGATCCCGCAGCTGTTTGGTGCTGGAATGGCGAAGCAGTCGCTTGACTTTGGGAATGACCGCTGGCCGCATCGACAGTTCATCGAGTCCCAGTCCCATCAGCACCGGCACGCACATCACATCACCGGCCATCTCCCCGCAGAGCGATACCGGAATGTCCTGGGCATGGCCGGCTTCCACGGTCTGCTTG
>CAIMMA010000212.1 GCA_903842475.1 uncultured bacterium | reverse complement strand
GAATGACGGCAACAGCTTTTTGTTCCGCCTCAGTTGGAAATGGACATTCAGGCTGTTTGCATTAAGGGGTATGGGTGTTCGTGTTATCTCCCCTTGGGCTGATTGGCCCGTAGACACGAAGTCGCTTGTTCTTTCTCAGCTCCCGGGCCTCTTCCAGTTTTCGGTCTCGCTCTTTAAATATTGTCTGGTCTCTGCCGTTTAATTTGTCCACCGGCGCGATATAACCGATAGCGCTGTGCAACCTGACCTTGTTGTAGTGATTGATGAATCCTTCAACCATTCTGCGGGCGTCGTCAAGGGAAAGCGGGACACCAGGCTCTACCGGGGTGATTGGCAGTCTTTACGGGACGGGCTTCGCACAAATATGCAACCTTGCAAGGGCCGCACTGCAAAAGGCTCATCTGTGGAAATGCGGCTTAGGTCTCCAATGCCTTTTGTACATGGGCGGCCAGATCCTTTCTTAGAAAAGGCTTTTGAATAAAGTTGATGCCAGGCTCCAGCACCCCATGATGAACAATGACATCTGCCGGATAGCCAGACATGAACAGCCGTTTAAGGTTTGGATAGAAAGATAGCAGACGTTTGGCCAAATCTCTGCCGTTCATCTCAGGCATAATCACGTCAGTGATCAGCAAATGAATTTCGCCTCTATGCATCTCTGCAAGACGGATCGCCTCACCTGGAGTCGAGGCAGACAATACGGTATACCCCATGCGTTCAAGCATACCAGCGGTCATCATGAGGATAGAAGATTCATCTTCCACCAGCAGGATGGTTTCATGGCCCGGGACCGTCGGTTGAGTGGATCCTTCTTTCTGTATCTGCTCGGCCTTGCCTACATACCTCGGTAGATATATTTTAAAGGTCGTCCCCATGTGGGGAGCGCTGGCGACATCGATAAAACCATTGTTTTGCTGTACGATGCCAAAGACCGTGGACAGCCCAAGTCCAGTGCCTTTCCCTATCTCTTTGGTGGTGAAAAACGGTTCAAAAATTCTATTTAAGGTCCCCTGTTCCATTCCACAACCGTCATCGCTCACCGTCAAACTTACAAACTCGCCTGCGAGGGCAACAGGATGAACGGCGCAATAGGATGCATCAAAGATTGCAGTGTCCGTTCCAAGGGTAATCTGCCCTACCCCCTCGATAGCATCCCGGGCATTAACGCACAAATTGGCCATTATCTGGTCGATCTGGGAAGGATCCATTTTAACTGGCCACAATTCTTTACCGGGTAACCAGACAAGATTGATATCCTCGCCGATAATACGTCGCAGCATATTGAGCATCCCCGCCACAGTCTCATTCAGGTCCAACACCTGGGGGGAAACGGTTTGCTTACGGGCAAAAGCCAGAAGTTGTCGGGTCAGATGAGTAGAGCGTACCGCCGCTTTACGTATTTCCTCCAAATAGCCGTGGATGGGCAGAGCCGGATCAACATCATCCTGAGCGACTTCAGTATAACCGAGAATAGCACCTAACATATTATTGAAATCATGGGCAACACCACCTGCTAATCGTCCCACGGATTCCATCTTCTGTGCCTGAGTTAACTGTGCCTGCAATATCTCCTGTTCCTTTTCGGCTAAAATGCGTGCGGTAATATCTAGCGACATCGCCAGAACAGCATTTCTATTTTCATGCCCGAATTTGATAGGCTGCATAGTGTATAGAAACCATTTTTCACCCTCAGGCAACGAGAGCAGAACCTCCTGCTGCAGAGGACGATCAAACAAAATGACATTGTTGATATCTTCCATCAACCGGTCGCCTTGCTCCTTTGGCATAAAATCCCGAATATTATTGCCAATGACGCTCTCGACCCTATCCCTGGAAAGATTACGGGCTGCCTTTTCATTGAGAAAAACGACAACACCATTCTTATCGATGACTGATAAGGTTTCCTGCATGGTATTGACTACTTGCCTGTAATTTTTCTCACTTTCAAACAGAGCTTTTTCTATCTGCTTACGCGCAGTGATATCCGTGACCATAGAGAATGATCCGGAAAAATCACCTAGTTCGTCATGGAGAGGGGTGGCCGCGACAATGACCCAGAGCGCCGAACCGTCTTTGTGGCGGAGGCAGCGTTCATAGACACCCGGGCACCCTTTTCTTCGTTCAGCAACCTGTTCCAGATGGTCAGCGAAGTCTTCCTCGAAAATAAAATCATCGACACTGCACCCAAGCATTTCACCGGGAGAATATCCAAGCATTTCGGCCATGCGTTGATTGACATAGGTCGCTCGGAACAGACTGTCCATACTCCAAACCCCTTCACTGGAGGTTTCGACCATGATCCTAAATTTTTCTTCGCTAGCCTGGAGAGCGGCAAGATTGTCCTTTTCGCGCCGAATAATACGATCAGCCCAGATCATGGCGGCACATGCCTGGGTCAACGGCTTGATGGATTCGGCGATATCCTCAGTATACCCGTCCGGGCGGTTGGCAACGCCAGCCACGCCGATTAACTCCTCACCGTAAAAAAGAGGAATTCCCATGAAACTGTTCAGTGATGGATGACCGTTAGGCACTCCCAGTGATTGAGGATGATGGGGCGGGTCGTTGGCAATAACGGTTCGACGCTTGATGACAGGCGCACCGGCAAGGTTACTCAGGTTATGGAATTCCATCTTCCTGTCAATCAACTGGACATACAGATTCTTGGATTTTTCATCCCAGGAAATGTCTGAAAGCGCCAGGTTGACCTTGTACGGATTGCCATTGGGTTGATACAGCACCTCATCCAAAAACCCGTAACTACTGCCGGTTGCCTGCACCAGAATGTTGAGAATTTCCATGAATACTTTATGCGGTTCATGGCCGGAGATGAACAGGTTTTGAGCTCTTCGTATTGCGCTCAGCAATTCATTTTGCTGCCGCAAGGTTGCTTCCGCTTGGTT
>CAIMMA010000211.1 GCA_903842475.1 uncultured bacterium | reverse complement strand
TCTTTTCCTTTCCTTTTTTGGCATACAGGGCCTCAAGTTCGGCGTGCTTTTCAGTGATGCTTTTGAGAAAGCGCGTTTCTCCGTCCTCCGGATGTTCCTTCAGCAGCTGGTTGTAACGGTCAATTTCCCGAGAATAGGTGCTCACAGCCGGTTTTGGCCCTCGCTGGAGAAAGATGTCGAAGTAGTAATCGAGCAGGCTGAGGCTGCGTTCGCCGGTGTGCTCACCGCTCTCCGCCAGCAGGTCGAAATAGCCCACCAGATTGTCGATGGTGCGGGCAAATTCGATCACATAATCGACCCAGCGCCCCTTCTCCGAACGCAGCTTGGCAAAGAGACGCTTGTCGGCCAGGGCCCGGCCGGTGAAATCATAGTTCCAGGTGTGGCGAAAAAAGAGGTTGTTCTGAAAAAAATCAATGTGGCCAATCACGTGATAGAAAATCATCACGTTGAGCCAGTCGGGATTGTTGTCGTTGTAATAGGAGATGGGGGGCCGGGTATTGATGACGGTTTCGTAAGGGTTATTGGGATAGAGCTCATACCGCCCGGATTCCCGCAGCACCTCCACATCCTGCACCCAGTAGTCATACAGGGTGGGAATCATCACTTTCGGGGACAACTCCAGGAGGTCGCGATTGGTGACCACATACTCGAGGGTTTCGTCCTGAAAGCGTAATCCCGCTTCCCGGGCGCGTTCCTTGCATCCTTCCATGATCTTTTTGGCATGTTGACTGATCAGTTCCATAATCCCCACCGGGGGCAGGTCGACAACCCGTGCCCGTCCGCCCCCTCGCTTAAGAAATCAGATGTTTAATGCCTTCAATGATCCGGGCTTCCGTGCTTTCCTTGGCCATCACATCCAGGCGCAACAGCTCTTTTTTCTCCTCCAGCAAACCGGATTTGCTGAGATAGCGCTCCACCTCGCTGCGGCTGCTGCCGGCAAAGCCGTTTTCAGCAATGGTGATCCCGACCCGGCTGGCATAGACCAGCATCTTTTCCAGTTCCGGCAAGGCCTCTTCGCCATAGGTATCCCAATCGTCGCCATCGGTGCCGTGGAAGACGTAAATGCTCGAGTCCCTGGCCAGTTCCTCCTCGGCGACGATCTGATTGACCAGGCGATAGGCCGAGGAGACCTGGGTGCCGCCGGCGACCTGCATGGCGTAATAGGACTGAAAATTGTCGACTTCTTTGGCCTCGGTATCGTGGAGAATGAACCGGGTGGTCACCTGTTTCTGGTATTGATAGGTCAGCCAGGCATAGATCAGCACATGCTGATTGACCACCAATTCGGTCGGCTTGCCCCCCATGGAACCGGAGTAATCGCGGACAAAAAAGACCACGGCCTGGGATTCATAGTCCTTTTCCTTGGAGAGGATCCGATACACGCGGTCCCGAGGCGAGACGATCAATTGGCCGGTGTCGATGTTGCTCAGATCGTGGAGCCGTTGCAAGCCAATATTGGTCTGCAGCACCCGTTTGAGGGTGGCCTTCTTGTCGAGAATTTGACCGAATCCCCGATTCCGGTCGGTGAGATCATATGCGTAACGGGTCAGCGACCGTTTTTTCCCCTTGTCCTTGAGGTTAGGCAGCGCGAACTGCTCGGTGAGGATGCGGCCCAGGTCATACACCGTGGACTCGAGCTCATGGGTGCCACCCTGGCCCTGGCCGGCACCGCTGCCGCCGGCCTGCTCCTCATGCACCGGCTGCTCGCCGATGACTTCGCCCTCTTGGCCCTCGCCGGCGCCGCCTTCGCCGGGCTCTTCTCCTTCCCCTTCTCCTTCACTCTCTTCGCGGATCTGATCGTGGAACAGTTTTTCCTCCACGGTCGTCGGGATAACCACCACCTTGTCGTCTCCGTCCCGCCCCGGCTTGACCAGTTTACCGACCCTGATTTTCCGGGGGAAGCCGTCCTTTTCCCGCTGCAGATCGCGTTCCAGCAGTCGGTCGAGCGTCTGGTACGCCACCATGGTCGTGAGCGGCGAGGGCAGCCCCTGCTGGAGGAGCTCGGGATCGTTGTATGCATAGAGCGAGCGCGACCGGGGAGGCAGCGGCAGCTGATGCCGCTGCTCGGGATCCCCGGCCTGTTCGGCCAGGCGCAGCTCCCACTCAATCACCCGCCGCTGCTCGGCCGACAGCCCCCGAGCCTCACGGCTGCGAAAGAGTTCCTGCAGTTTTTTCATTGCTGTTTCCGCCATCTGGTCAGCCTTGCCGCACGTCGCGGGCCTTAATTTTCGTCGACCTGGGTACAGAAATATTCAATGGTTTTCTGGGCACAGGTGAGGCAGTAGCCCAGTTTGTGCAGCATGGTGTCGATCATTCGGTCGTACAGTTTCTGGTTTTCCTCGTTGGTCCGGTTGGCCAGGGCCCCGATCAGACTGCCGGCCCCGGCGATATCGGATTTGAGCCGAACATCAGTGACCGCCTTGACCAGTTCGAGGTTATCCATGAAATCGTAATCCGGATTCACCGAGATTTTCTGGCCGTAGATCTTGCGGATCGAGGTGCGGAACGAGTCCTTCTGCTCGCGAATTTTGAGACCCAGACAGGCCTCGACCGAATCGATATAGCGTTCGTCGATCTTCAGGGCCAGCAGTTCGCCGGTCTGCGGATTCTTGTATTTCCACATCCGATCCACGCCCAGGTTCTCGGCGTCGATGCCGATGATCATGTTGACGTAGTTGATCACGTCCTTGCGGATGGCCAGCGGTTCATCCATGTAGGCATTGAACATCTCGGTCATGATCCGCTCCCGGTAAAGCCCCTTGGCGATCTTGAGATCATCGAGGAACTTGGCCCGGTCGGCGGCCTCGGAGACATAGTCGAGGATCACCCGCTCGAGGGCGGTAAAGACATCGTAGGCAAACATGCACCGCCCTTCGTTGGTCTCCGAGCTCTCCAGCATCAGCTGCATGGAGCGGCCCATATTCCGCTGGCCCAGCCCTTTCTGCCCGAACCGTTTGGTGATGTCATGCTCCTGATTCAGCCCGTCGATCACCTCGGACAGCGTCTTGAGGCTCTTTTCCCCGGCCACCTCGCCGGCGGCCAGCTTCATGGTCTCGATGGGAGTCAGTTTTTCCGACCGGGGCAGTCGGGTCAGGACCACCGCCGTGGAGGCGGCATAGTTGAGATTGGGGTCCTGGTGCATGAGGTCGCCGGTCAGGGTGGTTTTAGCCTCGTTGCCGATGGCGTACCCGGTCAGGGCATACTGCTGGCGATAATTGGTATTGTGCGAGACATAGCAGATCCGGCAACGGTCGATGATCGGCGCCTCCTCTTTTTCCGAGAGAAAACGATTGAACTCGGAATTGTTGCTGGTGGCGATGATCAGGGTGTCGATCGGCCACTTGTACCCGTCGATCTCGATGGTCCGGTTCTGGATGATGCCCAGGTACACCTGGACCAGATCCTTCTTATTTTTATAGATCTCATCGCTGAAATGGATGCCGCCGCCCGCCACCCGGGCCAGGGCGCCGCGGCGGAGATCGAACCGGTAGGGGTTGTTGGTGTCGCTGATATGGAGCAGCCGCTGGATGGACTCCTCGCCCAGCAGGTCGACCGCCGACGAAGTGATCTTGTCCTTGGCCGGATATTTGCCGGTTACCGTGCCCAGACTCTCGATCAGGGGCACCTGGACGATCTCGATGCATTGCAGCATCTCGTCCAGATTGCCGTTGGCGGCATTTTTGATGTCGTTCCAGATATAGGCGGAACAGGCCCCCAGCGGGCGATAATTCTCGCTCCACTCGGCCAGCATCCGCTCGCTGACCCGGAACTTTTTAGCCAGGTACTGCAGCGATTCCGCGCGCCCCTCGCAGATATTAAGCGCCAGGACCATCGGGTCTTCGTAGGTTTGCGACTCAATGGTCTTGATGTTGCCGTAGCTGCCGAGCCGATCAAGGTTGATGAACCTGAACGTGTGTTTTCGATTCTTTGGTCGGGAGAGAAAATCGCGATACAGACCGCAGAGGTATTCGACCAGAAACGTCTTGCCGTTGCCGGGTTCACCGACCAGAACAAAGGCCATTTCCTTGGAGGATCCGCCCTGGGAAGCATCCTTGACGAACGAGACAAAAGAATTGATCTCGTCATACATGCCGATGATATGTTTTTTCCCTTCACGAAAAATGGTGAAATCAAAGGTGGACTTGCCGTTGACCGTCACCTTGTTGATATCCTTTTCCAGGATCATCCGGCTGACACTCTGAAACGCATTTTCAAAAACACGCTCACCCTTTTTAACTGCGGTGATGTGATGATGGAGTGAATTGTTCCTTGGTTCGGTCATCATGCCCCTCCTTGAACGAGGTAAGGATAAGTTTGCACAGAGGTTTTAAAATTATTATCGCTGCAACCAGGCCGAAATACAAGCAATTACTATGGGTCTCTTGCGTCTCTCACAATTTCGGCAGATTCTCTTGACGCCTCGGTTGTTTTTTAAAAATAAGCTGTCCACTGTCTGGGTACAAGCAGGAAGGTGGAATTCCTTGCGGTGCAACAGTTGAACAGCGGCTCAAAAAAGTCTGTGGCCTGAAACCATCGTTGCGTATTTTCCAAATACAAAACGCCCTCCAAAAAAATTCTGGAGGGCGCTGGACCACGCAGGCGGAGATCATTGTTGGCAACTCGCAACCCCATCGGTCACAATGGCGGTCACCGGTATGTCCTGGTCACTTCACCTGGCCCATGGCCATTTTAAGGTTGTCGAGCCAAAGCTCGACCAGGGAGTTAAACTCGGCCAAACCTTTGAGAACGGGCACGCTTTCAATGCCCGCCTTTGCCAGTTGGCTCTTCCAGGAATCCGGCTCGTCACCGGCCATATCATTGAGGGCATGATCGCCGGCCACGGTCATAAACGGCACAAGGTAGACCTTTTCGATGTCTTTTTTCACGAGCATCTCCTGGACTTCGTCAAAGGTCGGATGGCCCTCAACCGTGGCGATGTACATATTGGGGTCCCGCTGCTGCAGTTTATACATCAGGGCGGAATAGATGGCGTCACTCGGGTGATGAGTGCCGTGTCCCATGAGCACCACCGCATCCTCGGGCTGCCGCTCTTTGGGGACGACATCGGCGGCAATCGCCCGCAGCACTTTTTCCATGGACTCGTCGGTGGTCAGCATCGGGTACGAGACTATCACCTTGCCGATCCCCCCGGACATCTGCTCAAACAGCTTGGCATTCGCATAGATTTCATGGAACTCGGCCCCGGGGATCATGTGCAGCGACTGCACCACCACCTTGGCATGGCCTTCATCCATCAACTTGGCCATCGCGGTTTCCGGAGAATCGACAATGATGCCGCTTTTCGCCAATTTTTTGCGGATCATCTTGGAGGTATAGGCCCAGCGAATTTCACTGGACGGGAAGGATGCCTTCACCTGTTTCTCGATATTAGCGAAGGCCACCTGAGCGCTGGGCACACTGGTGCCAAACGTCACCAGTAAAATGGCGGGCCCCTTGCTGTCCGCGGCTGGAGGGCCCGTGACGGGATCTCCGGCCAGGCCGGAAACAGGCAGCAGAACAACGAGCAGCAGCGTGAAAATCAGGCCTTGGACGTAACGATGCATGGTGCGGTTCCTCTCTTGGTTCCAACAGGTTTTAAAAAAAACGGGGACCGATCCCCGGGCGGGAACTGGGGCAGCAATACTGTTTTTCCCTACGGCGGCGCCGAAGCGCCTTGACCCACATCACCCCTCGGGCCGCCTGCATGCGAGGTACGGCAGGAACGAACCCTTGCATCCGATGAACGACTCAATAAAAATTCGGCAGAATACCGAATGGAATCCCGCAGGATACTGCCGGCAAACAGTATCGCCGCGTGGCCTGTCGGACATGGCAAAACGACAGGGGGCCGGGGGCTGACGGAGATTCCATAACAACCGATCGGATTCGTTCCTCCAAGGCGATATCTGCCTTGCCGAGGGAGCAATGCTGAGGGGGCAACCTCCTCTGGTCTGGAACACAGGTTCGATGCCGAGGACAAAAAAAAATCCTCGGATCATATAAAATGATCCGAGGATGCCCTGGTGAATCCACGTATCGGCGCCGTCTCTCAGGTCCACGGAGAGCGACTGTTCGTTTCAGGCAGGTATTCTGACTCCCGGTTCATCCTCCCGCCGCGTCTTCCCAACCCATGGTCAGTGACTGTTATGCAGCGTTCGTCCCCGGTTACAGCGGCGGGCCCGTCTCCGATTTTCACGGAGTTCCCTTTTTATTCCATAAATGGAACCTGAAACCTGGGGATAAAGAACAATATCATCCCGGAAAAGTCAAGGGCAATCGACCAAAGGCGGGTGGCGCAGTCACCGCCGAAAATACCGGGTGACTCCGTGCAGAGGTGACGAAGAATCCTTGCCGATACTTTCGGCAATCGTTATGGTGCAAGAGCCAACAGATGGTTATCCATATATTGTGCTGAGGGGGCGAGTCGGACCGACAACGGCTTTTTCGAGGCTCGAAATCCCGCCGACCGAGCGTTCCTGGAACCCGTCGCCGTCCCCATCCTCTCCGCAACCAACCTCACGGATTCGCCGGTGCCCTGCATGGACAAGGAAAAAAAAACAAAATTTTCCCATGCTATTTCCATCAGGATTGCCTTGCCCGCCCTGCTCACCATCGTTTTGTTCGTCACCGCCACCTTTGTGGTCATCCTGCCCTCCCTGAAAGAAAATCTCCTGACCAAAAAGCGGGAGATGCTCAGGGAGCTGAACACCATCGTCTGGACCATGGTTTCGTCCTACGAAGCCCTGGAACGTTCCGACGAGATGAGCCGGGAGCAGGCGCAGCAAGCCGCACTCAGGGTCATTCGCGACATCCGTTACGGTCCGTCCAACAAGGACTATTTCTGGGTCAACGACATGAACGGGTTGATCGTCATGCACCCTTACCGGCCCGATCTGCATGGCGAGGCCGTGCCCGACGTCCGCTATCCCAAGGGGAAAAATCTGCTGGAGGAGTTCGTCAAGGTGGTCAAGGCCCAGGGGGCGGGCTACGTCGACTATCGGTTTCAATGGCAGGACGATCCCGACAAAATCGTGCCTAAAATCTCCTACGTGCGGGGTTTTCAACCCTGGGGATGGATCATCGGCACCGGCCTCTATATCGAGGACGTCAATGTCGAAATCGGCCTGATCGCCAAACAGCTCAACGCCATCGCCACCGCCATCCTGTTCCTGGTTTCCTTCCTGGCATTCTACATGATCCGCCACACCGTCCTGGCCGATCGGGTTCGCCGCATTATCTGGGAGGAACGGGAACGGCTGCTGGTCGCCCTGGAGGAAAGCAACGAGCGGTTCCGTAACCTGGTCGAAACCACCAGCGACTGGATCTGGGAGATCAGTCCCGAAGGAGTGTTCACCTATAGCAGCCCCAAGGTGCATGATTTGCTGGGCTTCGAATCCGAGGAGATCATCGGCAAGCACCTGATCGATCTGACCGCACCCGAAGCATCCAAACGAACCCGTTCAATTTTTCAACAGCTCATCGGTTCCCAAAAACCGTTCCGCGAGTTTGAAAACAACTGCCAGGCCAAGGATGGCCGGATAGTGGTGATTGAAAACAACGGGGTGCCGGTGTTCGACGACGGCGGGCAACTGTTGGGGTACCGGGGGATTGCCCGGGATATTTCCGAACGCAAGACCGCGATGGAAGCCCTGAAGAAGAGCCGGGACGAAATCCACAACAGCCTGGAAGAGACGGTAAAATCGCTGGCCTCGGCGGCGGAAAAACGCGATCCCTATACCGCTGGCCATCAGATGCGGGTCGACATACTGGCCTGCGCCATTGCCAAGGAACTCGGCTTGCCGGCAACCCAGATCGAAGGGCTCCACTTCGCCGCCGTGCTCCATGATATCGGCAAGATCGCCCTGCCCTCGGAATACCTGGCCAAGCCGGCCCGGCTTTCCGTCCAGGAGCGGGCGATCATCAAATGCCACACCGAGGTGGGCTACGAAATCCTCAAGAACATCCACTTCCCCTGGCCAGTGGCCGACATTGTCCACCAGCACCACGAGCATCTCGATGGTTCCGGGTATCCCCGCGGCCTCACCGATAAAGACATCCTCCTGGAAGCCAAGATCCTGACCGTGGCCGATGTCGTCGAAGCCATGAGTTCGCACCGCCCTTACCGCCCGTCCCTCGGTCTGGACACGGCGTTGGACGAAATCCGCTCCGGCCGGGGGACCTATTACGATCCCGCCAGCGTCGATGCCTGCCTGCACCTGATCGCCGAAAAGAAGGTGGATCTGTCGACCAGCGCCTGGTAAAGGGACCCGGTCGACGGCACAGTCTCAACCGGGAACGGGTGCACCGAGGATTGACAACTTATTTCCGTTTCGACGCCGGCGAATACTCGCAGCCCATCGGGCCGCAATATTCGCCCACATACTGGGCCTGGGGCCGGTAGAGGGCCGGCTTGCCCTGGGCATCGGCGAACTGTTCTTCAATGATATGGGCGCACCAGCCCGCCACCCGTGAGATGGCGAAGATCGGGGTCATCAGGTCGGTGGGGATGCCCATCAGATAATAGACCGGAGCGCTGTTGAAATCGACATTGGGCAGGATGGTGGTCTTGCCCTGGCGGGCAAAGATCGCCAGGGCGGTTTCCTCGATCCGCTGGGAGATGGCCGCCCACT
>CAIMMA010000210.1 GCA_903842475.1 uncultured bacterium | reverse complement strand
GTTCTGCCGGGACGTTCGCCGTCTCCATGGCGGCCTGGAGATCCCGCAGCGGCGCCGCATACCCGGTGTCCGCCAACTGGAAGGTGCCGTAATGAATGGGCAGGGTAGGCGGCTGGCCCAGATCATGATAGGCGCGGACGGCTTCTTCGGGGTTCATGTGGCCGTAGGCCATGAACCAGCGGGGATCATAGGAACCGATGGGCAGCATCGCCAGGCGGAACTTCCTGAATTTTTTACCAATTTCCCGAAAATATGCACCGTTGCCGTAGCCGCTGTCGCCGACGAACACGATTGCCCCGCCCGGGGTGGCGAGGACGAAGGTGGCCCAAAGGGCCCGGTTACGATCAAAAGGCGTGCGGGCTGACCAGTGATGCATCGGTTCCAGGTGGACGGTCAGTTCAGGTGTAACCCGCACCTGCTCACCCCAGTCGCGGGCGTCAATGTGCGCTGCAGGGATGCGGGCGGCAATAAGCGCGTCGTTGCCGAGGGGGACGATAATCCGGGGGCGATCGCGGCGCCAGAGACGTTCCAGGGTGGTCAGGTCAAGGTGGTCGTAGTGGTTGTGGCTGATCAGCACCAGGTCAATGGGCGGCAGGTCGTCGAAACGGATGCCGGGCGGATGGACCCGTTGCGGGCCGATCCGGGTGAGGGGGCTGGCCCGGTCCGACCAGACCGGATCGGTGAGGATGTTCAGCCCTTGGGTCTGGAGGAGCACGGTGACATGCCCGACAAAGGACACCCGCAGCCGGTTGCCGGTCACCCGTTGGGGCGGTTGGTCAATGGAGGGTAAGTCGGTGTACTCGGGCCAGGGCTGAGGCGTGCGGGTCCACAGCCATTTGAGAACTTCCAGCAACCCTTTGTTCAACGGTTGGCCGGGGTTGTCAAACCGGGTGCCGTCAAAATGATCGGTGACCGGTCCGTGATAATATCGGGGCGCGCAGGATAACTGCATCACCAGTACGAACACGATGAATATGCAGGAGGTGGTTTGCATCGGCATGGATTCACAAAGCGAAAAAGGGGGGCTCGACCATAAGGCCGTTCGTTAAAAAAAAGTATTCCGGCAACGAGATAGACATGCTCTTCCTGCGGCCAGCGGTTTATCGGTAGGATGCCCCTTTGATGTTTCTTCGTTTCATGATTTTTTGCAGGGCTACCCTTGAAATCCCGGAAAGTTTCGCGCCTTGGGAGACATTGCCTCCAGTTTGCTGCAACAGGGCCGCGACATACTGACAGGTGAAATCGTCAACAATCCGATCTTTGGCGTCTTTGTAGGCCTCGAAGGCGCCATCACGGATAAAGTCGTTGCCAGGTGGCGAATCCGGAGAAAATTTCGGTGGATTTTCGATAAAATTAAGATCGGTTACCGAAATTAACTCATGGGGGCAAAACATCACCGCCCGGCGCACCACGTTTTCCAATTCCCGGACATTGCCGGGCCAGGAACGGTGCATCAGTGCGGTGATCGCCCATTGATCAAAATGCTTGGCCGGGAGATCGAGTTCGCTGCACACTTTTTTAGTCAGCTGGGCGACCAGCAGGGGGATGTCATCGATCAGCTCCGCCAGCGACGGCGTCACCAGGGTGACGCCATTGAGCCGGTAAAACAGGTCTTCGCGGAATACCCGGTCGGCAATCATTTTTTCCAGGTTGAGGTTGGTCAAGGCGATGATCCGTACATCGATTTTGCTGGTCTTGGTCGAGCCCAGGGGCTTGATCTCCCGTTCCTGCAAGACCCGAAGCAGTTTGCTTTGGATGGCAAAGGGCAGGTCGCCGATTTCATCGAGG
>CAIMMA010000209.1 GCA_903842475.1 uncultured bacterium | reverse complement strand
CTGAGCTTGGAATAGTTTCGAGAAGAGAACGGACGGAGGGAGATTCCTCGAGCAGCACCAGGCGTTCGTGCTCTGCACCGTACAGGTGCGGGCGCTGCACGTGTCGAGCCGTAATGAGCTGTTTTCCTGCATACACATGGTGCCGGCAAAACTCTGCGATTCGGCGGTCCATCCGATGCTGATACTCCAATCTAACCATACGCGACAGGCGCGCGTCATCTGGGAAGGGAGGCAAGAGGGACGGCAGGGCGTCTTCGCGTCCCGCATCGGAGAACAGGGACTCGAGCACGGATGGAGTCACGATTTTGAGGACCTCCTCAAGCCTGTCGGGTATGTTAGCCCAGGCCTGTCCTGCCGCATGTCGCAGCTTCCGAAGCGAGTTGTCATATTCCGCCCTCGCCTCTTCGTGATGGATGCCTCCACCAAGCCGAGCCGATCTCTCGTCAAGCGCCCGCTGGATGGCTTGTGCCGTGAGTTTCTTGATCTCGTCGGGAATTTTGCCTGCTTGATGCCCGCCAGCATCGTCATCTTTAGATTTCTTAGGCGGGGCAGTCAGGTCGGAAAGTATTCCAGACCCTATTTCACCGTTATCGCAGTATGGAGCGAGCTGATAAGGGTCGCCGACGATGATCCAACGCCTTGCGCAGAGAGCCGGTACGAGGAATTCGTCGATAGTGGTCTTGCTGGCTTCATCTAGGATGAGATGATCCCAAACCGGGTAATCGCCGCCTTCCATCCCGCCCTTTATGGTCGGATGCTGCAATATCCCGAGTGAGGTTCCGCATACGAAATTGGCGCTCGATAGGATGAGTTTTGCCAGAGGGTCATGTTCGGCCCTCTGATCTCTACTCCTCAGTCTTTCATCTAGTTTACGCAACGACTTACGCATCAGCTGCGCAGAAGTTTCTGCACTGCGATTTTTCTCAGCTTGCGTCAGGCTCCGCAGCATTGAGCCGATCTCATCCAGTAGAAATTGGTCCAACATTCGGGGTCGCACCTTGGGGTCGACCTTTTCACCCCTGCCAACGCGGACGGGAATGACCTCTTTCAATCCCGAGCGGGCCGGTGACATCAACTTGAGCAAAACATTGTCTACTGCAACATGCGTGGAGGCGACCATGAGTACTCTCTCGCCTCGCTGGACACATTGACGGACAAACTCGCAGATCGCCGTCGTTTTCCCCGAACCAGCCGGCCCCCATACGAAAGTGAAATCATCCGAGGCCAGTGCTCTCTTAACAAATGCACGCTGCTCCTTTGTTCCGTCGCTAGCCGCGTCTTTCAAGTCCCGGTCAATCCAGTCTAATTCCTCATCGGGGTCCTTGGGTTCGGACCATTTATAATCACGCTTAAACAAACTCTTGAGCGGAAGGTGATGCTCATCCGGCTGGGTATGGAGTCTCTCGACAAAATCCCGCTTCTTTCTCAGCACATAATCGTTTTGCTCGAACCAGAGCATCTGGCTGCGGGGGTCGCACTCTTCGAGGCAGGTGATGTCTTCATCATTTTCAGCCAGCTCGACGATGTGCTCCGTCAATGAACGTGCCTGGACTATGCGCATGCTCCGCATTCCGCGGTTCTTATTACTATCACGAAACCGCTTTACTGTTCCTTCCGGCACCTCCAGACGTGATTTCTTTCCATCTTTAACGCCCGAGTCGAACTCATCGATGAACTCCCGAGTCAGACCCGGCTCGAAGACCGTCACGAACTCAGCCTGAATGTTAGGCCTGGATTCCAGCACCTCCGAATCAGCATTAAAAGCGAAGGAACTTCCGGCTGACATGCTAGCAAAGTAATCTTCGTTGATTTCGATCCGCTTTGTGGCGGTGTTAAAAATCCATTCGCCTGGCTCCACCAAGTATGCCCGGCGCTGTTGCATTGATATTCTGCTGCGATTCAGGTGCTCCTTTATCCCCTTTAGCGCCTTGTCGGCTTCTTCGTAGCTTCCACCAGTAGCCACTGGTCTTCCGTGCAGCCGATTATGGACGCTCTCGAAATTCGGCTGATATGACTTTCCGCCAGGAATCATGGGGTTGATTCTTAAAGAATACGGGGGCACAGGGTGTCAACCCATGTCGTCCATTTATTAGGGGCGTAATCTCATGTTCAGACCGATTTCCTCGAGCGTGGCACCTATATCATTTTATATAAGCGTTATTTCAGGGTGTAAGATTAAATTCGCGGTGATGACCCTTGTCCGATTCATGCGGTTAACCGAAGGCCCAAGATGGGACCTTTCTTTCATCAACCCGCCACTCGGTCTGCGAGTGATGGTTATCAATTCCCCTCTTTTTTCTATTTGTTCGCTTCCTTGTCCACAGGG
>CAIMMA010000208.1 GCA_903842475.1 uncultured bacterium | reverse complement strand
GCCCGCAGGGCACACCATGCCCAGGGCGGGGATTGACACCTGCGCTATGCTCTAGCGCGAACACTGAAACCCGAGTCAACCATGCCTGCCTGCTCAGACTCCTTCGGTGTCATTTATCCATGAGGCAAAGGGTCCACGAATTGAAGGGCCGGGTCGCCATCCGTAAGGGAAACTGGAAGGGCGTTCGATACCAGGTGGCGGTGGATCCGAAATCACCGCTCGAGCTTTATGATCTAGCCGCTGATCCGAAGGAAGAGCGCAACATCGCCAGCCAGCATCCGGAAGTCGTGGCGGAACTCGACGCGCTGATCAGAAATGCCCGAACTGTTTCGCCGATAGAAAAATTCAACTTTCCAAAAACGCAAAACGAACCGGCCTCTGCAAGGGCGCACGAAAAATAGGGAAACCATCATGCTGATGAAACTGAGGACAGACGGTCGCCACCGGAGGGGGATGTTAAAAGCACTGCTTCTCCTGCTTCCGTTGGTGACGATGGGCCAGGTTGCCAAAACCGTTTCATCCGTAAACCCCAATGTTCTTCCGGAGAGCACCTACCCGTATTGGCCCGCCTACCGTCATCTTGAAACCGAAGACCTGAAAACGATCCGGGCCCAGCCGTGGATCACAAAGGAGCATACGATTGATGGATGGGACTGGTCATTGCCCGGGCATGTGGAACCAGCGGAAAAGAGCCTGATCGGTTTGCAAAGAATCATGGAGCTCGACAAGGATTACATCCCCCTGAATTTGAACTTCAAAGCCAATGGGGTTGGATTGCTCTGGGTGAAATGGCGGGATATCGAAGTCAAAGAGGGTATCCATGACTTCTCAAAGGTGATCACACGAATCCAGCAAGCCAACCAGGTCGGCTTGGATGTCACCCTTCGCATCCTGACCTGTTCCCAAGCCCGCGGCTCGGGTCCGAAAGCAAGCAACAGTGGTGACGCACCCCTCTGGTTGGAGAATTGTGGAGTCCCCTTGCTGCCCAGGAAGTCTCCGCAGGACAATTTGAACTTTGATCCGGCGCATCCGGAATTTCACAAGCGCTATCTGAAGTTGGTCGAGGAGCTGGCAAAATCGGGAATTCCAAAAATGGTGAAAGCGGCCTATGTCGGCTATGCCTCCCACAGCCTGGGCGATGAGGGGATCGTCCCCTTCAAGGAATCGGAAGCGGAAAAGAACGATGCCCTGCCCCACGTCCGGGAGCGCCTCGATGCCTGGCAACGGGCTTTCCAGGGAATGGAGCACAAGGTCTTCATGGGCGGCTCCAGCCATTACGGCTTTGGCAAAGGCTTCGGCGTGCGGCGGGGATATGTGGAAATGTATCTCTACAACATCCCGAACCCGGATCTCGGCCAGTATGTTGACCAGGCCGGCTACCTCTGCGTGGACGAGAATGCCCCTATCATCAAGCAGCGCGCCTTCAATGGCGAAGTGAACGAAGAATATGAGCAAGCCTGGGCCACCGCCGAGCGCCGCTATCGGTTCGGGGCCACGGTCAACTCGTTTCCCTACCGCTATTTCACCAGCACGCTCAGAGCCTTGCAAATGCGCTGCACTTACATCCACACGACCGGACACCTGATTCCGGAAATGCTCCCCTATTTGTCACTGCAACTTGGACGGACAGTGGAGGAAGCCCCCGATGTCTGGACGTTCCTCCGAACCAGCTTCATGAAAGCTGCGAACTACCAGAATAACGACAAGTCCGGGCGGCCGATATCAGCAGTGGAGAAGACAGAGGGGATTCCGATCAAGAACTTCGAACGCTGGCTCTACCAGAGGGACGCCAAGGGATTCGAAACGCGTCCGGCCATCAAGATCCAGCAAGCCATCAAAATGGGGATGGTTCAAGACGATAAATATTTTGATTACATCGGTCGGGCAGGCAAACGGATCGACTTCAAGATTGATCCCCGCTGGCCCGCGCGAAACGGAGCCATGGCGGTAAAGGTGACTTATCTCGATGCCGGGGCAGGCATCCTGCAATTGGTTCACAACAGCGGCAAGGCGGTCAAAGAGCAACTCCTGCTCGGCGATGGAAAGCTGAAAAGCACCACCTTCATGCTGACGGGGCTCGTGCCGCAAAGCATGGAACAAGATTTCGACTTCGTCATTCAGGGGGGCAAGGATACAGAGGAAGTCACTGTTTCCATGGTCAGAGCCGTTGCAATCATGCAGTGAAACAACTACTCAACCTCACCATCCTGCTACTGCTGCTCGGCCCGCTGACTGGCGCTGCTTTGGAGCAGCGTCCGCTGTTGCTGGCAAACTACTATTGCTGGTATCATGATGG
>CAIMMA010000207.1 GCA_903842475.1 uncultured bacterium | reverse complement strand
ACTTCGTATTTCCGTTTGTTGGCAGGGTTGACGAGTTTGTTGGAAAAACGGCATTTGTCCCATTTTTCGGCCAGCGGTCCTTCAGGTATCTTTGAGTCAAGCTGCATAGTCGTTTCTTTTTGCTGTAGGTGAATAGGAATAAAACTTGTGAAGAAGGTCCTTGCCCGGACATTGTTGACACATGGTGCGAACCTTCAATCGTCTCTTGTAGAACGTTACTGTATTAGAGCAATTGATTCCGAGAGATGACCATGAGGAGTGTGATCAACAGAAACACTCCGCCCATGATGCCTGCCAGTGCCCAGGTGATCATGCGCAGCGGGTAATCGTATTTCGGATGACTGATTCCAAAGGTCTGAAGCAATGACCAAAAACCATGGCTGATGTGAATGAAAAGAAGGCCGATGCCCGTTCCGTATATAAGTGTGAAGAATGGGTTGTTCAGTACTTGGGTGACAAAATCAGAGATGGTTTTTACAGCAGTTTTTTCCACGAAATGAAAATTGGCAAGATGGATGAGAATAAAGATGAAAATAGCTGCACCTGTGTAAGGCATGGTCATTGAAGCGAATGTTTTGCCGCCGGCACATGTATCCACTTCGTATTTGCCGCCCCTGGCTTTGCGATTCTCAAGGAAGAGGATGATGCCGGTGATAACGTGCAGAAAAAAGATCGAATAGAGGCCGATTTCAAAAATCGGAACAAAAATGCCTAATGAATGCAGATGATGCGCGTAGGCATTAAACGCGCTCCTCCCCCAGAAAATTGTACTGTTGCCTATGGTGTGAACGAGTAAGAACCCGCCCAGCATAAACCCAGTAAAAGCCATTATGTATTTTTTGCCCAACGATGATCGACAAGTTTGAATGAACCACGACATAATTACTATTCCTGAATGAGAGTTGAGGGATAAAAAAAAGTTGATACAAGTGTGGAACAATGATCAGTTTTGGACTTATTTTTAAACTGAACGGTGATTCATTACCAGTACGTCCTCGCTCCTGTCAAGAAAAAAACCGCCTCGAGAAAACGGTTGTTTTGCAGCGTTGAGCTTAAATCGAATTGCATCGGTGTGCGTTTTGTGCGTGATGTCGAATCTCTTGAAAGGCAAAGGGCGTAGTCCATATTTTTCAACTGCCCGTTTTGCAATATTTTTGATTGCCGAGAGATTCAGACGCCCGCAGTTTTGACGCATTCTTTTCGCTTGAAAATCGGTTTTGTACAATTGAGTTGTGCAAGATGTGTTTTGACAGAGATCTGTTTGAAGAAAAAACAGACCTTTCCGTCATGGTCAGAATGGAACGGGTCGACCGTCATGTAGCATGGTTTTGAGGATGGAAGGGATATGTCTATAATACCAAATTTACTTTATTCTCAGGTAGCGGATTGAAATTAATAAAATTAATTTTCAAGGTAAAGAGAGCGCATGGGCAACGCGCGGCACCGCTGCCAAGTGGTGTGAAGATGATTAAAAATTTTTCAGCGAGGGACGTTCGTCCATGCGTTGCAATCCTTCCATCAGGAGTTTCATGAAATACCCGATTTCGGGAATGTCAAAATCCTCGGGTGGGAGACCAGGCGTGAATTTAAATCGGCCGCTTTTTTCCCGGAGTACCTCATAAAAGGCGTTTTCCCCCTTTGAGCCTGCATAACTGGCCTTGATCAACCCGCCCTGGCGCAAAGAAAAACGTGCCGTGCCTTTGGGCAATTGGGTGATGGTTAAGATCCCGGTTTTATGATTGAGGTTCAAGGTTTGGAAGAGTGCTTCCGGAGGGATTTCTTCCAATTTGCCTATCATACCTGAGGCATAGTCATCGGAGCGGATTTTGTTCGAATCGGTTAATCGTTTGGCAAGTAACCGAGTGAAATATATCTGCAAGGCTGGGTATTTTTGCAAAATAGTTTTAAACTGCTTGTGGCCGATATACAAAAGCTGGCAATCACTGCCTGCCTGCACTGTGGCCCCGATGTTTTCTTCACAGATCAGGCTCATCTCACCGAAGACTTCCCCTTGTTTAAGGCTGGAGATGGAGATTCCGGCGTCATTAAGGATTTCGACCTGTCCCGAAACGACAATGTAGAAAAATCCTCCGGGGTCGCCTTTGCGCAGGATGATCTCGTTGTGCTTGTAGTCGCGCAGGCTGAAATGTTGGATAACACTGTTCAGGTTATTTTGATCAATGTTGCGGAAAAAAGAAAAATCGCTCAGCAGGTGGAGCATGCTGCTTATCTGATTGGCGGGACCATCGGATGCATCTTCGGATCGCAGGGGGCGGAAGTGTTCCAGGCGTATGGAACCAGTGCATCCACTGCAGGATATCATGCAGTCGGGTATCTGGTCAGCGCGTTCGTATTCAATAATTATTTTTGTAAGATCACCGTTGAGAATCTTGCAGGTGCCGCGATGAAGTGGTGAATGGACAACCGTGGTGTTGATGAAAGAGTGTTCGCCGTTATTTTCCATGGAGATGGCAATTCCTGAAATTTGAAAGAGGTCACCATAACGGAAAAGCGGGCAATGCCTGGTCTCGCAGATACGGAAGCCGATTTTTGGGAACCCCATGGAAAACTCCTGAAACAATTTACAAAAAACTTTTCAGATGCTAATTATTTTTCTTCCGCCTCGATGATATTATGCTCGAAAACTATCAGGGGCACAAGAGCTACTTGCCAAAGCTTTGGCCGAGCCCATCTGCTCTACGGTCAGGAGTGACCTTATAAAATTTTATTATGGTGAGCATGACGTATGCTGCAAACATCGATAACCCCAGAAGGTCGTTTCCGCGTCGGCAGGCATGTCCCGTCCTACCTGGTGCCCAACCTCCGAGAACACGATCATCACTGCCTCCTCGGGATGCTGACCGACCAGACTCCGGTTAGCAATAGCGAGAATTTTCCTCACAACGATATTGTGGTGGAGCAGGCTCGCCCCATCTACGAAATCCTCAATCCTTTGCCGTTTCGCGGTTGCACCTATATCGACTCCGGGTGGGCCGCCTCCAGAGCGCTCGACCCGGCGCAGATCAGGATCCAGGCTCCTGTTCCTGTCTCGTTGCGAACCATGCTTGGCGGCCACTGTCCGGCCACCGCAATCAGGTCGATGGTCACCCAGTTGCCGTTGCCGCTGCGTTATGCCCTGGCTGCCACCTCGACCGATCCCGAAGAGTTGGTCTGGTTGGCGCACTCCTGTTGCCAAATGGTCTTTTCCGACGACGGTGTGCCCGTCGGCCTGCGGTACGTCCTGAAAAATGGAGGGAACCAGGCGGAAATCGTAGATTTTGAACTCTTTGAAACCATTGCCAATAATCCGTATCTGCCAGATGCTTATAAACAACTCATGGTGCTCCGTCCCGGCGTCCAGGGCAATAGCGAAATCGTCGGTGATTTCCGTCAGGGCGAAACTGAAATTTTTGAATATCTGCGTGCCAATTCGTATGTTCCCTGGGGCCACTATGCCGCCAATTTTGCCCATACCAGCATTCGATACCGGATTGCTGATCTTTCTTTGCAGGATATGGAGGGACTGCGCCATCTCTATTACCAGCGAACGTTTGTCACAATAGCTGAAAAACTCGGGCTGGCCCCGTCCATCCGGCGTTGCGGGCTCGCTCCTGATGAACTGGAGGGGCTTCGCCTGAATATCCTGGCCGCCATGGCTGAAGCCCCCCAGGTGGAGGCGTTGGCCACCCTGTGGGGGTGGAATTTCGGTTACGATTTCTCAGGATCCGGATACCGGCTGCATGCTTCCCATCAGATGATCCATCAGCAATATGCCCTGGTGCCGCAATGGGTTGATGATACCGCTGGCGGGCACAGCCAGAGTTATAGTTGCGGTGATCTGGTGGCGGAGGTGGTCGAGCGCTATCGGCAGGACTATGGTTCGGATTTTTTTGATGATTATTGCAAATGTCTCGCCGCGAACACCCGGACCGACGGTGGCGAAGGCGAGCAATCGCTGGTCGTCTGGCAAGACCGGAATGCCCTCCTGTTTGTTCCCAAAGCCCAGGTTTCCCAGTGGGAACTCCAGTTGATGGCGGTCGCGGACGGACCGCATGGCCCGGTGGGCAACGTGGTCGAGGCGGATGCAGACGTGCGCCGTTCGCTCGATATCGGTATTCTTAAGGCGCAGCAGATCCTCGCAGGTTTGGGGGCCACGATGGTCAGTTCAATCGAGTATCCCAAACGACTCGGGGAGGCGAATGGCCAGCGGCTCCTCTATGCCTTTCTTCCCAAATTGCCTTGGTCGATGGGCGCCTTCAGCGAGGCCCAGGGCCGTTTTATTCTCGGTCACTACCCCGAGGATTTTGCGGAGGCCTGTCGGCGTCAGTTGCGCTAATCGCCACTTTTCCATCCTGCTTTTTAAAAAAGCGCTGAAGAAAGCAAGCCGACATGCTACAACGACGAAATAACTCCTGCCGGTTTTGACCGGGAGGACTGCCATCGCTCCGGATGCCACGGACGGACTTGATTAACCAACGGATAGAACGGACCATGAAGAAGGGATATTACGGACAGTGGGGTGGGGCTTTTGTCCCGGAAGTACTGCAGGCAACGTTTGACGCCTTAAATAAGGCCTATGAAACCGCCAGGGCCGATGCCTCCTTCTGGCAGGAATACGTCGATCTCATGGCCAATTATTCCTGCCGGCCGACCCCGCTGACCTATGCTGAAAACTTGACCAGGCACTTCGGTGGCGCCAAAATCTATATCAAACGCGAAGACCTCAACCATACCGGCGCCCACAAGGCCAATAACGTCATGGGGCAGGGCCTGCTGGTCAGGCGCATGGGCAAGAAGCGGGTGATTGCCGAGACCGGGGCCGGCCAGCACGGTGTGGCCACCGCCACCATGGCCGCCCGGTTCGGATTCGCCTGCACCATCTACATGGGTGAGGAAGATGTGGCCCGACAGCGGCCCAATGTTTTCTGGATGGAGAAGCTTGGCGCCACGGTGGTCCCGGTCACCGATGGCTCCCGCACCCTTAAGGATGCCATGAACGAGGCCTTCCGCGACTGGGTGACTTCCATGGAGGATACCCATTATGTGATCGGCACGGTTTGCGGACCGCACCCGTTTCCGGAAATGGTGGCCTGGTTTCAGTCGATCATCGGCATCGAGGCCCGACGTCAGATTCTGGCGCAGCACGGTCGGATGCCCGACCGGGTCTATGCCTGCGTTGGCGGCGGCTCGAACGCCATGGGTATTTTCCAGGGGTTTCTCGAGGAGCCCGGAGTTGAACTGGTAGGTGTAGAGGCAGGCGGCCTGGGGATTGATACCGGTAAACATGCCTCCCGCATGGTCGAGGGCAGCGGCGCATCCGCCGGAGTGGCCCAAGGATACAAGACTCTGTTTCTCCAAAGCCCGGAAGGGCAGATGCGTGATACCCATTCCATTGCCGCCGGGCTCGACTATGTCGGCATCTCGCCGATTTTGAGCGATCTGGGCGAGAAAGGCAGGGTTCGGTTTGCCGCCGCCACCGACCGCGAGGTCATCGAGGCCCTCAGTCTGGCCATGCGTACCGAAGGGCTTATCCCGGCCATGGAATCCGCCCACGCCTTTGTTCAGGCCTTCAAGGAGGCCCCGACCATGTCCAAGGATCAGGCCATCATCATCAACATGTCCGGCCGGGGCGACAAAGACATTTTCACCATTGCCCACGCCTTTGACGACCCTTCCTGGAAGGCCTTCATCGTCAAACGGGCTGAAGAATACAGATAAGTTATCCGACCCGTTTTAAGATAAATGCGGGCTTGTTTTTGCAGAGAGGTGTGACGCGATCATGGATATGAAACAAGAATTACAAAAACGGTTGACGACCAAACCCATCTTGCTGATGACCCACCTGGTGCTGGGGTATCCCTCCCTGGCGGTCAATCGAGAGGTGATCCGCCAGATGGCGGACAGCGGGGTGGACTGCATCGAGCTGCAGATTCCTTTTTCCGAACCGATTGCCGATGGGCCGGTCATCCTCAAGGCCAGTCAACAGAGCCTGGACAACGGGATTACCGTGGAGGAGTGTTTTTGTTTCGGCCAGGAAATGGCCGCCGCCTTTCCCCAGGTCCGTTTTCTCTTTATGACCTATTATAATATCGTCTTTAAATACGGCGAGGCGGCTTTTCTCCAGCGGACCCGGGATATCGGTTTTTGCGGCACCATCGTCCCCGATCTGCCGCCCGAGGAAGGACAGACCTATCTTCAGCAGAGCAAGCTCCTGGGGCTTGCGCCCATTCTCTTCTTCACGCCGACTTCCACCGATGCGCGGATGCAGGCGGTGGCCGCCCAGGGCGGAGGGTTTATTTATTGCGTCGCTCGCCGGGGGGTCACCGGCCAGCAGACGGCTTTTGACGGCGATCTTGAGCAGTACCTGGCGCGGTGCCGCCGGGCCACCGATTTGCCGCTGGCAGTTGGGTTCGGGATCAGCACCCGTGCGGATGTGGCCCTGCTCACCGGCAAGGCCGATATGGCGGTGATCGGCACCGCCACCATCAAGCTGGTCGATGCGCAAGGTCCGGAGGCTGTCGGTCCTTTCATTACCGGCCTGCTGGCCCAGGGCTGACACCGCACCGAGGATTACGGCCATCCATCGGGCGATGATCGGCAAGCGAGAAGCTGTTGCCGGCTGCTTGCTCTCGGTGCTTTGCGTTGCATCCCGGAGCGTTGTCGGTTCTGTGCATCCGGCCCGACGTGCCTGATCCCCTTCCTTTGGCATAGCTCCAACAGAGCTTTGTTCCTCATCATACCCTTTAAGAGCAACCAACTCCATGGCCACAGACACCAATCAAGTTCTCGGCACTGCATCGGTTGTCTGGAACCTGCAATCGCTCTACCCTTCGGCGGGAAGTCCGGAAATTCAGCGGGACCTGTTTCGCTGTCAGGAAATGGCCGAAATACTTGCGGCCGAGTATGCCGGGCATATAGCCGATTGTGATGCCGGAGCTCTTTGTCAGGTGGTCGAACGTCTTGAAGTCATCGATGTTCTTCTTGCCCGGCTGGAAACGTATGCTTTCCTTCATTTTATTACCCAGACCGGGGATGCGGCTGCTTCGGCCCTGCTCCAGCGAGTCGAGGAAATGGAGGCCCAGGTCGGCCGGCTGACCGTTTTTTTTCGCCTGGAATGGAATCGGCTCGATAAGACGGTGGCCGATCAGTTCCTCCAGCAGCCCATGCTGCAGCGCTACCGCCACTACCTGCAAACCCTGCGGCAGTTCGCTCCCCACCAATTGAGCACCAGGGAAGAGGAACTGCTGCAAGAACTGCGGCCCGTGGGGCGGAGCGCCTGGAATGTTCTATTCGAAAAGCTGCTCGGGCAGATGCAGTTCGGTCCTGCGGGGCGCACCGAGGAGGAGGTGCTGAGCGATCTTTATCATCCGGACCGCCAGGTGAGAAAGAACGGTGCTTTGGAATTGACCGAAGGATTGCGTTGCAATCTGCACATTTTCACCCATATCTTCAATACGCTGGCCGCGGAGAAGATGATCGATGACCGGTTGCGTCGCTACCCCTCCTGGGTCAGCGCTATGCATCTGTCCAACGAACTCGAGGATCACACTGTGGACACCTTGGTGACCGCGGTTATCTCACGATATCCCCTGGTCCATCGGTATTATAATCTGAAAAAACAGCTGCTCGGCTATGCGGAACTGTTCGATTACGACCGCTACGCCCCGGTACCCGGGGCAGAGGAGTTCATGGTGCCATGGGATCAATGCCGGGAGATCGTGCTTGGCGCTTTTGCCGGCTTTTCCCCCGAGATGGCCGACATCGCCACCCGGTTTTTCGATGAAAACTGGATTCACGCCCCCATTGTCCATGGCAAACGGGGTGGAGCTTTTGCCCATCCCTGCGTCCCCGAGGTGCATCCGTATATTCTCGTCAATTATACCGGCAACGTACGGGATATCTCCACTGTGGCCCATGAACTCGGCCACGGCGTTCACCAGGTTCTGGCAGCAGAGCAGGGGTTCTACAACAGCGATGCCCCCCTGGTGCTGGCCGAGACCGCCTCGGTCTTTGCCGAGTTGCTGGTGTTCAAGGCGCAGCTCACCCTCATTGCCACCCCGCAGGAGCGAAGGGCCTTTATCTGTCAGAAATTGGAGTCCATTTTCGCCACGGTCTTCAGGCAGGTGGCGATGCATCGTTTTGAAGCTTTGATGCATCAGGGCCGGCGAGAGCAGGGAGAGCTTTCGGCGACGCAGCTTTCCGACTTTTGGCTGGCGACCCAGCAGCCGATGTTTGGCGATTCGGTCAGTCTAAGCCAGGAATATGCGATCTGGTGGACCTATATCTCCCATTTTCTCGGCACCCCGGGGTATGTCTATTCCTACGCCTTCGGCGAGTTGCTGGTCTTGGCCTTGTATGCCCGCTATCTGGAGGAAGGGGATGGTTTCGTCGACCGCTACCTTCAGTTGCTGCGGGCCGGTGGCAGCGCTTCACCGTACGTGCTGCTGCAACCGTTTGGTATCGATCTCAACGATCCGGCATTCTGGCACGATGGGCTGTCGGTGATTGAGCGGATGCTCATCGGAGCAGAGCAGGGGGTGCGGTAGTTTTTTT
>CAIMMA010000206.1 GCA_903842475.1 uncultured bacterium | reverse complement strand
TGCTGGTGCGGTAGTCGGCATGACGATCAATGACCGGGGAGGGGCTGAGGGGCCAGGGCGGGGGCAGGGGTTTTTCAGCCGGTTTGGCCCGCAACCGTTGATCATCGCCCATCGGGGCTACCGGGCCTGCTATCCCGAAAACACCTTGTGTGCTTTTGCGCAGAGCCTCGGCCGCAGCCGCATGATCGAACTCGATGTTCGACTCTGCGGCGATGGCGTGGCCGTGGTTTTTCATGATGCCGGCTTGGCGCGGACAACCAACGCTGGCCGGTTGTCCGGAGCGTTGGGCCTTACAAGTCTTGATCTTTGCGACTGGCGGTTGGATCAGCTGCGCCGGTTGGATCTCGGTTCCTGGTTCCTGGATGCCGACCCCTTTGGCATGCTGCAGCGCGGATATATTGAGCGCGCCCGCCTTGCCGCGCTGATGCCGCAACGTATGCTGACCCTGCGGGAATTATTGGTTTGGGCATTGGCCAACAACATGCCGCTCAATATCGAAATCAAGGACATGCGTCGAACCTCGATGGATGGGTTGATTGTCCCCGAAGTACTGCGCGATATTCGGGACGCAGGAGCCTCGGGTCTGGTACTCCTCTCCTCCTTTCGTCATGACTATCTGCAAACCTGCCGCCATCTTTTCCCGGAAATCGCCACCGCTGCTCTGCAGGAAGGTGCCCACCCGCCGGATCTCGTCCGCTCTTTGCAAACCCTCGGGGTTTGCGCTTATCACCCGGAAAACAGACTGGTCGATGCGTCTCTGGTCAAAACCCTGCGGGCCGCCGATCTGCATGTAAATGTCTTCACCGTCAACGACCCGGACCGCCAACGGCAATTATTCCGCTGGGGGGTAACCGGTATCTTCACCGATTTTCTGGAAATTGTTTGATCTGGTTTCAGATCACTTTTCGCGCGATCGCCATGAGCGCGGTTGAAAGGACGATTTTGACATGGATGACATCATCGCGCAGGTAAAGAATGATATTCTGAAAGATCTCAATGGCAATCAGCACCACCATGAAGGCGCCAAACGTTGCCAGAATGTCTCCGATGGTCAGGATGAAAACAGGCGGCGAGACGATTCGCTGGTAGATCGTCCAAGCCACACCAATCACGCCGAAAATGATGACCAGAAGCATCAGCAGCGCCAGCGCTTTGAGGCAGAAATGGATGATATTTTTGGCTAGCCAGAGAAATAGATCATTGGACTTGTCAATATTTTCCATAGACCTGTTTGGGTTTGTCGTTCCTAAGTGAGGCCTTGGGCCGAATCGCTTCAGGCGCAACAACGTAATAAAATGAACAAGACCTTATGAGCGTGAGCCGAAATCCATATAAGGGGTGAGTGCCGGGCCGGTGTAGTTGGCGGTGGGCCGGATCAATCGATTGTGTTTCCACTGTTCCATGATGTGGGCGGTCCAGCCTACGGTCCGGCTGATTGCAAAGATTGGGGTGAACAGTTCCACGGGAATACCCATGGCATGGTACAGCGGCGCGGAGTAAAAATCGACGTTGGGGAACACCTTGGAGTTTGCCAGCATGACCTGCTCCACGGCTTGGGCGATTTCATAGTGGCGGCCTTCGCCGGTAAAGGCGGTGATCTCCTGCACGGTTTTCCGCAGAACCGTGGCCCGCGGGTCTTCGCAGCGGTAGACCCGGTGGCCGAATCCCGGAATCTTCAGCTTTTTTTCAAGACGCGGTACAATCCAGTCCGCAGCTTTTTCAGGTGAACCAATTTCTTCGAGCATTACCATCACTTCGGCATTGGCACCGCCGTGCAGCGGCCCTTTGAGTGCGGCAATCGCACTGGTCACGGCCGAATAGATATCGGTCATGGTCGCGGCCGTCACCCGGGCGGCAAAGGTCGAGGCGTTGATTTCATGGTCGGCATGGAGGATGAGCGCCGTGTCCATGGCCTTGACCATGATCGGATCCGGTTCCTTGCCCTGCAGGGTGTAAAGAAAATTGAAGGCGATGCCGTTGTTGGACATCGGCTCCAGCGGTTCCTTGGCGTCACGGAGTCGCTGATGGCTGGCGATAATCATGGGGATGCGCTCGGTGAGCCGTTGGGCTTTGCGCAGGCTGGCATCCAGGCGGGTGTTGCCGCTGTCCGGATCCCAGTGCCCCAGCGACGAGACTGCGGTGCGCAGCACCTCCATGGGGGTGGCAGCATGGGGAAACATGCGCAGAATCATAACGGTTTCCACCGGTAACTTCATACAGCCGGTGAATCCATCGAGAAAGGCCTGGAACTCGATGAATCCGGGGAGCCGTCCGTACCAGAGCAGGTAGGCCACCTCTTCGAAGGTGGAATGTTCGACCAGGTCGACGATGTCGTAACCCCGGTAGAGCAGGCGGCAGGAGGCGCCGTCGACCAGGCAGATGGCAGAGTCGCAGGCAACGACGTCCTTGAGCCCTGCATCGTTATTTTCAGGTAATTTGTTGGGTTGTTGCTGCATAAATGCTCCTTGGTCGTCCACTGAAGGATCGGTGCCGGTTTCATTGGGGATAATCGCGATGCGGTACACCGATCAACGAAGCTCGTATCAATAGGACAACCTGTAAGCAAAGGGGAAGGAGAACGCAAGGCCGTATTATCTTGAATCGACCTTTAGACGGTTGGGGACAGTCGATCTCGGGCCAAGGAGGCGGGGCCGGTGTTGCGGTTCAAGGGGTGTTGTTCGTGCCGGTTTTAATCGGGATGGCGGTGGCGTTGACGCTTGACCAGGTTTTGAGCATGCCGCTGAGCATGATCAACAGGCAACCGCCGATCTGGAGCAGCGACAGGGCTTCGTCGAACAGGACCCACCCGAAAAGAACCACCGCAATGGGTTCTATATAGGCAAGGGTTCCGAAGGTGGCGGCCGGCAGACGGCTGAGGGCGATCACCGCGCAAAGGATGGCCAGGAATCCGGGTATCAGGCCTATCGCCGCCAGCCAAGGCCAGGTCTGCATCGGGAGTTCGGGGCGCGAAAGCAGGCAAAGGGGCAGCATCATCAGACCACCGGCAAGCAATTGGTAGAACGTGCGGGTGTATACATGGATCCGATCGTCGATCGCCCGATTGATCAGGATGAAAGCGGTGTAACAGAGCATTGACAGCAGGCCGAAACCAATGCCAACGAGATGGTTGCGGGGACCGTAGACATCAATTTTGAATTCCATCATCATGGCAAAGCCAAACAGGGCCAGGCCGATGAGGCCGGCGCTCAACCGGTTCAGACGTTCGCCCAGGAAATAATGGGCGTAGATCGAAGCGGTCAGCGGCGCTAAATAGACCAGCATGATCGCGTTGGCCATGGTGGTGAACATCATGGCCTGCACATAAAAGATGATAAATCCCGCCAGCATTGCGCCATTGATCAGGATCGGCCAGGAGGGCCAGCGGGCCACCCGTCGCAGTTGACCGGTGCTCAGGAGAAAGCCCAGCATGAATACCGCGCCGAGCAGTAACCGGAAAAGGGTGATCGTCTCCGCCCCCAGGCCGGTAATTTTGGCGAAAACGCCCACGGTACCCATGAACAAGGCGGAAAGGATAGCCGTGATAATGCCGGTCAGTTCCATGGCAGATGACTTCAGGAAAAGGAATTGTGATTGAGGGTGCGATTGCAAGAGGCCAATATAGCCTGACAGGGATCGCTTGGAAAGGGGAGAGACCGCTCCGGCCATGCTGTCGCTCCGTCGGAAGTCGAGCCGATTGCGGAAAAGAGGGTGTGCGCCTCTTTTTATCGTATCCAGCGGGCCACTTGCCGCCCGAAGCGAATCTGCCATGATCCCCGTTTTTTTAATGATCCTAAACTGCTGCGGGGCAAATGTATTGTCGCGCTGTGTGAAGGGTTAAACGTTTGGGCTAGTGGCAGGGAAATCGTCGAGGTGTGATATTTTTCAAATGTTGAGCAAATCTTCAAAGTTTATATCTGCTCCGAGTACTCCAACCCATTGGGACTGCCGATACACCGGAACGGAAATGGTCAGGCAAAAGGAGTTGGTGGCCTCTGACCGATAAATTTCGGAGATGTAGGATTCTCTTGTTTCCTTAACCTTTTTGAACCACTCTTTCCGGTTCCAGTTCTTACCCTTTGCCTTGGTGTCGCAGACCGTTTGCTGTTCTTTTCTGAAAATATTACTGGACACCTGTATGCCATCGGTATCGGTCAGGTAGACCAGTTCAAGGAAAGAAAGAGGCTGCATCCTGCGTTGCAGGGCCCGGTCCGTTTTGTCGCTGGTCGCACCTATCTCCGCATCCGCGGCCATGGTTTGGACTTCGGCCTCAACTTTTCGATATTGCGGCAGGATGAAGATGCCGGTGGCCAGGAGTTGCTCCTCGGTCAAGGCCTTGATGGTTTCGGCCAGATCGGCCAGTTTTTTACTGTCTTTTATTCCTTCCTTGCCGATGGCGGTCATGCCGGTAAGGTCTCCGGCCACTCGATCCACCGCGGTTTTCTGGTCACTGACATTGCTGATCACCGATTCCAGGTGCAGGTGAAATCGCTGGTGTTCGCGGCTGACTTTTTCCAACGCCCCGGATGCGTCCTGATTGACCCGGACTCCGGAATCGACACATTCTCTCACGCTTGCCACCGCGGCAACCGTCTCCTGGATCAGTTCACTGATGGTCGACAGCGAATCTTTCACCTCCTGGGCTGCTCTGGCGGTTTCTTGGGAAAGCTGGCGGATTTCATGGGCAATCACTCCGAAGCCGGAACCATGGGCGCCGGCTCGGGCAGCCTCGATAAAGGCATTGAGGGAGAGCAATCCAGTGTTGTCGGCAATGTTGGAAATAAATTCGATGATCGAGCCGATCGACCGTGATTTTTGATCAAGCACCGTGATGGCAGAGGAAAGCTGGATTACATCGGTTTCCATTGTCTGCATCCGTTGCAATGCCTGATCAGTCAGGCCGTGGGCATGGGAAATTTCAGTGACAATCGACGCGGATTGCGCAAGGGCCTGGTTGGCGCTTTCTGAGGATTTGCTTATCCCTTGAACCAGCGTGCGGCAGGTGGCTTCAATCTGTTCGGCACCCTGTGAGACGGATTGGGCCGACTGCTGGACCTTTTGCGAAATAGCAAGGGTCAGCGGGGCGACGGTGGCCATTTCAATGCTCTTCCTGGTGAGTTTGCCGATGAAGGCGTTGAGCCTGCCGAAAATTTGGTTCAAGGCATCGGCGAGGAAGTTGCCAGGCCCTTCGCCGGGCAAGACAAAGGTGGCGTTGAGATCCCATCGCGTGGTCAGCGATGTTTTAATTTGCAGGGCTTTTTCAGCGCGGTTGGCACTGGTTGCTGACTTGAAGAATGAAAACATGGCAATGATTCTTTCTCGGTTGCGAGGACGGTTCAAGTATTATTTGAAAAATTTCTTTATAAAATTTAAGGCGTTGGGTTCGTTCACCGGCCTGGAAAACATGTATCCTTGTGCTTTGTCGCAGTTCAGGGAGCGCAACCGGTCCAGTTGATCCTGATTTTCAACGCCTTCGGCGATGACCGACAAACCGAGGCTTCTGGCCAGCGAAATAATGGATTTGACAATCTGGTCGTTCTGCTGGTGGTCCTCGGTTCCACTGATAAAGGAGCGGTCGATTTTGAGGTGGTCAATCGGCATGCTCCGCAGGTAGGAAAGCGAGGAGTAGCCAGTGCCGAAATCGTCGATAGCAATCTGGACCCCAAGGGCTTTAAGGCGTTTGAGCTCGGTAATGGTTCGGGTCGGGTTGTTCATGATGACCGATTCGGTCACCTCAATTTTAAGG
>CAIMMA010000205.1 GCA_903842475.1 uncultured bacterium | reverse complement strand
TCCTTGACCAATGCGGCCCTGGAATCTGCGGCCGACGGGATATTGCTTGTGGACCGGAACGGTAATATTACCCGCTGGAACCAGAAATTCGTCGACCTTTGGCATGTCCCTGAACAACTCCTGACGGTTCCGTTCGCAGATGCGCCGGTACTAGGGCATGCCGCCGCCCAGCTGGCGGATCCGGAGGCTTTTCTTGCCAAGGTCATGGCGTTGTACGCCCACCCGGAGGCGTCGAGTTCCGACCTGCTCACCTTTGTCGATGGGCGGGTTGTCGAACGGTATTCCCAGCCTCAGAAAGTTGGCGACGAGATCGTGGGGCGTTTCTGGTCCTTCCGCGACATCACCGAACGTATCCGTGCCGAAGCTGCCCGCCAGGACACGGAAAAGCAGCTGCTGCACACCCAGAAACTGGAGAGCCTCGGGGTGCTGGCGGGCGGCATTGCCCACGATTTCAATAACATTTTGACGGTCATCATCGGCAACGCCGAACTGGCACTGATGCGGATCAATAAAGAATCTCCGGCAACCGAAAACCTGCAGCGGATCGAGCAGGCCGCTGCCCGGGCCGCTGACCTGGCCAGGCAGATGCTGGCCTACTCCGGCAAGGGGAAGTTCGTGGTCGAAAATATCGATTTGAATATCCTGCTTGCGGAGATGCTCCATATGCTGGAAGTCTCCATCTCTAAAAAAGCCGTATTGCGGCTCAACCCCTATCGGCCTCTTCCCACGGTGGAGGCGGATGCCACCCAGCTTCGCCAGATCATCATGAATATGGTGATCAACGCCTCCGAGGCCATCGGCGACAAGAGCGGCGTCATCGCCATCACCACCGGCTGCATGCACTGCGACCAACGTTACCTGAAAGATGTCTGGCTCAATGAAAACCTGACCGAAGGTTTGTATGTTTACCTGGAAATTGCCGACACCGGCTGCGGCATGGACCGGGAAACACTCTCTAAATTATTCGATCCTTTCTTCACGACTAAATTCACCGGCCGCGGTTTGGGCATGGCCGCCGTACTCGGCATCGTGCGCGGCCACAAAGGGGCCATCAATATCTATAGTGAAGTGGGCAAAGGGACGACCTTTAAGATTTTGCTGCCCGCCTCCGGCAGACCCGCCGACCTGTTCAACGGTGACAGCCGCAAGGATGATTGGCGGGGAACCGGTACGGTGTTGCTGGTTGATGACGAGGAGACCATACGCGGCATTGGCGCCGAGATGCTGAAACTCCTGGGCTTCGCGGTCATTACCGCCAACGACGGCCGGGAAGCGTTGGAACTCTTCCAGAAAACTGACGATATCGCCCTCGCCATCCTTGACCTGACCATGCCGCGCATGGACGGCGAACAGTGTTTCCGTGAACTCAGACAACTGCGGCCCGACGTCAAGGTCATTATATCGAGCGGTTACAACGAACAGGAGGTCACCCAGAGGTTTGTCGGTAAAGGACTTGCCGGGTTTATCCAGAAGCCCTACAAGCTCTCGGCGCTCAAGGAAATACTCAGGAAGGTGCTGGCGTGAAGGTGTTCCCACTCCTATCATTGGGGTAAGGCACCGCAGAAAAGCAGGCTGTCTGTTGTCGATCGCGGGGGTGGATTCCATCACGGTCCAGGAAAGCCAAAGCTGATGATTGCAGGTGTGAATGGCTGGTTCATCCCGATAATCCCACGGAATTTGACACGTATGCTGTAATAAAACGATCAAAGGAGAAAATCCATGGCAACAATCAAATCGAAACTTATTACCAACGTCCTTATCCTCTTGCTGGCCATCACCAGCATCGTCGGCATGGAGATTGCCTCGTTGTCCACCTTGGGAACGATGCAGGATGAGGGGGCGAGGCGTTCCCAGGACGCTATTGATGTCAAAGAGGCCTCGATGGGGGGATTGCTGCTTTACCAGATAATTGCCGATGCCGTGATCAATCGCGAGTTGGACCAAACCTTGAAAGATTTGGCTGTCCAAAAGGATGCGGTGTTTAAGGAATTCGACAAGACGATCAAAGCCGCCGACACGCCGGAGGAGCAAAAACTGGCCAAGGAAGCGAAGGCGGCCGCGCAGGAGATCCTGATCATCTTCGAAAGCAAAATGCTCCCGGCGCTCAAGGCGACGGACGCACTCACCCCAGAAATGAAGAAGATTGATAGCGAAATCGATACGCTGGTAACAAAAATCGAGTCTAGCATGGATCAGGTGGTGGCTTCGTTGGAAAAAGAAATGATCGCTACTGATGAGGAATTCGATCGCCTGCGAAAATCCACCACCCGTAAAGCCTTCATGATCGGACTTGTGGCCATTCTGTTGCAACTCAGCCTTGCCGGGTGGATGCTGAGAACCATCTTGAAACCCATTACTGCCCTGCGCCTCATGTTGAAGGATATGGCCCAGGGCGAAGGTGATCTGACCAGACGTCTGGACGATTCAACCAAAGACGAACTGGCCGAGGTCTGCAAATATTTCAATCTGTTCATCGAGAAACTGCACGGCGTGATTAAGGACATGGCCGGCGGCATCACTAACCTCACCTCTGCCTCGAACGATCTGGCTGCGGTTTCCAGACAGTTGTCGACCGCTGCCCGCGACACCGCCGATAAATCCGGTGCGGTCGCTGCCGCCACCGAGGAGATGAGCACCAATATCCAGTCGGTATCGGCGGCGATGGAGCAATCTTCAAGCAATGTCAATATGGTGGCCTCCTCCACCGAAGAAATGACCGCCACGGTGAACGAAATTGCCCAGAGCGCGGAAAAAGCCCGCTCGATTTCGGAAGGAGCGGTCACGCAATCTCGGCTCACCTCCGAGAAGATGGTGGTGCTGGGTGACTCTGCCCAGAAAATCGGCAGGGTGACGGAGACGATCACGGAAATTTCGGAACAGACCAATCTGCTCGCCTTGAACGCCACCATCGAAGCGGCCAGGGCCGGCGAGGCGGGCAAGGGCTTTGCGGTGGTCGCCAACGAAATCAAGGAGCTGGCCCGCCAGACCGCATCGGCAACTGTAGATATCAAGAATCAGATTGGCGACATGCAAGCCACCACTTCGGCCACCGTGGCGGATATCGAAAAAATTTCATCCGTTATCAGCGAAATAAACAATGTGATCAACGGTATTGCCACTGCCGTGGAGGAACAATCGGCGGCATCCGGCGAGATTTCCAATAACATCTCGCAAGCGTCGCAAGGAATCGCTGAGGTTAATGAAAACGTAGCTCAGAGTACGGTGGTTATCGCCGACATCACTCGTGACATCGCCGGCATCAATCAGCAGTCGAATCAAGTGGGGGAGGGGAGCAGGCAGGTGCAGTTGAGCGCCCAGGGGTTGGCCGACCTGGCGGTTCGCCTTGAGGATCTTGTTAAAAGATTCAAGGTCTGAGTGGGAGTGTCAAGAATGAAAGGGTCCCGTCGTGCGGTGGGCTGGATAATGGTTCAGGAGAGTTGATGGACATTGTAATGGTTTCAATGGCCGCATTGGTTGCTTCGGCCTTGACCCTTTTCTCGGGATTCGGACTTGGAACCCTGCTCATGCCGGTGGTGGCCCTTTTTTTTCCGATGGAAGTCGCCATTGCCATGACGGCCATGGTGCATCTGGCCAATAACCTGTTCAAAGCGGCGTTGCTCGGTAAACAGGCCAACCCGTCGGTGCTGTGGCGCTTTGGCGTTCCGGCGGTTGTC
>CAIMMA010000204.1 GCA_903842475.1 uncultured bacterium | reverse complement strand
CTACCTTGACCTCGCCCCGGTAATCGGCATCAATGGTTCCCGGGGCATTGACCACGGTCACCCCATGCTTTACCGCCAGGCCGGAACGGGGGCGAACCTGTATTTCATATCCGTCGGGGATAGCCACGGCAAATCCGCAGGGCACCAGGCTGATGGTGCCGGGTTCGAGCACTAGCGGTTCCCGGAGGGCGGCGCAGACGTCCATGCCTGCCGCCAAGGCCGTTTCGTATGCCGGCAATCGCAGCCCTTCAGCCTGTTGCTGGTCGATCCAGGTAAAGGCCACACGCACCGTTTGCATAACGTTTCCCCTTGCCTTCTTGTGCACCGAACTGGGCTCGGTGGGTTTTCTTAAAAAAAAAAAGCCGATCCCGCTAACGCGGCAATCGGCTTTTCGCTCAACTCAACTGGGCACGGTGACTTACTCTTCACCCTCTGCCAAAGCGGCTTTACGGCTGAGACGAATACGGCCGCGGCTATCGACATCGATAACCTTAACCTTGATGATATCGCCTTCCTTCACCACATCGGTCACGTTCTTGACCCGGTCATTGGCCAATTCGGAGATGTGCACCATACCGTCGGTTCCAGGGAAAATCTGGACAAAGGCGCCGAAATCCTTGATGGTGCGGACTTCACCTTCATAGATTTTGCCGACCTCCGGCACCGCGGTGATCTGCTGGATGCGCTTTACCAGCGCATTGGCGGATTCACAGTTGTTGCTGAAGATCTTGATGGTGCCGTCATCTTCAACATCAATTTTCGATTCGAATTCCGCCGTCATCTCCCGGATGATCTTGCCGCCGGGGCCGATGATGTCGCGAATCTTATCGGGGTTGATCTTCATGGTGATATACTTGGGCGCATGCTCGGAAACCACGGCCCTAGGCACACCGAGCGCCTCTTCCATTTTTTCCAGAATATGAATCCGACCCTTTTTGGCCTGATCCAGGGCGCGGGACATGATCGCGCGGTCAACGCCGTCGATCTTGATGTCCATCTGCAGGCTGGTGATACCGCCTCGGGTCCCGACTACCTTGAAATCCATATCGCCGAGATGATCTTCATCGCCGAGGATATCGGTGAGCACTACCACCTGGTCCCCTTCTTTGATCAAGCCCATGGCAACGCCGGAAACCGGCGATTTAACCGGCACGCCGGCATCCATAAGCGCCAGGCTGGCGCCGCAGACCGTGGCCATGGAAGAGGAACCGTTTGATTCCAGCACTTCCGAAACCACCCGCATGGTATAAGGGAAGGCGTCACCGGCCGGCAGCACCGCTTCAATACCGCGACGGGCCAGGGTACCGTGGCCGATATCGCGGCGGCTCGGACCGCTCAGGCGGCGAACCTCACCAACGGAGAACGGCGGAAAATTATAGTGGAGCATGAAGCGGCGGTAGACATCGCCGCCCAATCCTTCAAGGTGTTGTTCGTCGCGTTCGCTGCCCAGCGTGCCGATGACCAGGGCCTGGGTCTCTCCCCGGGTGAAGAGCGCCGAGCCATGGGCCCGCGGCAGGATGCCGACCTCGCAGGTAATCGGACGGACCTCTTCAAAGCTCCGGCCATCGAGGCGAAGGCCTTTGCTGACGATGCGATCCCGCATCACGTGTTTCTTATAGTCGCTGAGCAGCGTTGTGACCTGACCGGGGGCGTCGTACATGGCGGGGTCGATCAGGGCCAGCACTTCGGCCTTGAGTTGGCTGTAGCGGCTGGAACGGGCCATTTTATCGGCGGTGGTCACCACCTCTTCCATTCCCGGGGCGGCGGCATCCTCGACTAATTTTTTCAGCGGCGCGTTGACGGTCGGCGCGACCACCACCCGTTTGACTTTGCCAGCGTCCTGCTGCAGACGCAACTGCAGGTCAATCAGCGGTTGGATACCGGCATGGGCAAAAAAGATAGCCTCCAGAATCACCGCCTCGTCCATTTCTCCGGCCCGGCCCTCGACCATGACCACGGCGGTGCGGGTGCCGGCAACCACCAGGCTGATCTGGGATTTCTCGAGTTGGCTTTTGCTGGGGTTGAGTACATATTCACCATCGATGTACCCGACCCGGGCGGCGGCGACCGGCCCGGCAAAGGGGATGTCGGAGAGCATCAGGGCGGCAGAGGCGCCGTTCATGGCCAGGATATCGGGGTCAAGATCCTGATCCGCCGAGAAGACCGTGGCAATCAGCTGGGTCTCACTGGAATATCCCTCGGGAAAGAGCGGGCGTAATGGCCGATCGATCATTCTGCAGGTTAAGACTTCCTTCTCGCTGGGCCGACCAATCTCACGCCGAAAATAACTGCCGGGAATGCGGCCGGCGGCATACATCTTTTCTTGATATTCGATGGTCAGCGGCAGAAAGCCCAGATCCTTGGATTCGGTTTCGGCAACCACGGTGATCAGCACCATGGTATCGCCGCTCGAAACCACCACCGAGCCACTGGCCTGTTTCGCCATTTTGCCTGTTTCAAAGACGAGGGTTCGCCCGCCTATATTGGTTTCAAATGTTTGTTTCATAGATACTCCTGTTCCGGTGCTCCCGGAATGTGCATGGAAGGGTGACGATGGGTCCGGTGCAAGGTAATGCCGTCACAAAGGCACAAAGGATGCAGTGACAATCTCCATCCTTTGCCAATTCTCTCTGTGTCCTTTGTGTCTTTATGACGTTCCCGTTGTTGCTGACCTGGCTCATCGTGGGGTAAGCGGGCGGAGGATCACTGTGATCCTCCGCCCGAAAGTGACTTATTTGCGGATACCAAGGGCCTGGATCAGGGACCGGTATTTGGCGACGTCTTTCTTTTGCAGGTATTTAAGCAGGTTACGGCGCTGGCCAACGAGTTTCAACAGGCCGCGTCGGCTGTGATGATCCTTGGAATGGGTTCTAAAATGGTCGGTAAGATACTGAATCCGCTCGGTCAGGAGGGCGATTTGCACCTCGCAGGAACCGGTGTCGGTATCGTGGATCTTGTATTTCTCGATAATTTCTTTTTTCTTTTCAACAGTCTGTGCCATGGCACTCCACCTTTTTTCCTTCTGCTACCAGAAAAGCAACATCCCTCAGCCTTTACTGGAGTCTGGATAATTTGTTCCTGAATCCGGGTCAGAGGGGCGACCCGGAGGAACGGTATACAACTTCTGACCTCTATACTCTACGCCGATAAACTGTGGCAAGTTTAAAGCGACGGACCCGAAACGAAGCGGAGCGCCTCTTCGATACTGAACCTGCCGCTTTGCAGCAGCTGCAGGCCGTCATCGGTAAAAAGTCCGGTCCCCGGCACGCAGGTATCGACCGAGAAAGGGCCGCTGCCGGTTCGGCGCAGCGCAATCAAATGGGCGCCGCATCCCAGGTCTCTGCCGATATCGGCGGCAAGCACCCTGATATAGGTGCCCCGGCTGCATTCGACTTCAATGTCCAGCTGATGTGAGTCGGCGTCGTAGCCCTTGCCAATCAGGGTGTAAATCTCAATTGGTTTGGCCGCTTTTTCGATGAACACCCCCTTGCGGGCATAGGCATACAGCGGTTTGCCTTGGTGCTTCGCCGCCGAAAAGGCGGGCGGGGCCTGCAATTGCGGCCCGACGTACCGTTGCAGGCAGGTCTCGATGGTGTCTTGGCCGAGTTCCGGGACGACAGCGGTGCTGGTGACCGTGCCTTCGGGGTCCAGGGTCTCGGTCTCGATGCCTAACTGGAGCCGGGCCAGGTAGGTTTTGCGGCCGGTCATAAACCGGTCGATGCATCGAGTGGCGGCCCTGCCGGCGCAGATCACGAGCAGTCCGGTGGCGAAAGGGTCAAGCGTACCGGCATGTCCTACTTTTTTTATTCCCAGCAGCCAACGGATTTTGCGGACAATGGCAAAGGAACTCATGCCCGCAGGCTTATCCACCAGAAAGACCCCCTCGTCCCATGCCTGCCCCTCGGTCCGAACAGGTGCATCGTTGACCATGGGCTAAACGTTGATTTCCTGGCGCAATCGCGGCAACAGGTCGTCGCGCACCGCGTCCAGGGTCTGTCCCTTGACCCGGTAGCCGCTGGCGTTGCGGTGACCGCCACCCCCGAATTGAGCCGCGATCAGCGAAACATCACATTGTCCTTTGGCCCGCAGACTGACGGAAACGACTCCCGTGCTCACTTCCTTGAGAAATACCGCGACCCGCACCGAACGAACGGCGCGGGGGAAATTGATAAAATATTCGGTATCTCCCATGGTGGTGAAGGTCCGTTCGAGCATCTTCTGGGTCACCCTGATAACGGCTATCCGATCTCGCTCGTGCATTTCGAGACTGGCCAGCACTTCCTGCATCAGGCGAAGGCGCCCCAACGTATAGTTGTCATACAGATGGTTGGAGATGATTTCCGGATGCACACCTCGCCGCACTAGTTGGCCGGCGACCATAAAGGTGTGACTGCTGGTAGATTCGTAGCGGAACGAACCGGTATCGGTGGTGATCGCCGCATACAGGCATTCGGCGGCACGGGTGGAGATCTCCGCCTCCATCGCCTCAGCCAGATCAAAAATCATCTCACCGGTGGAAGACCGATGGGTTTCGATCCAGGCACCATCTCCGAAACCATTGTTTCCCTGGTGATGATCGATCACGATCAGGGGGCGGAAGCTGATCAGTTCGGGGCTGTTGGTGCCTAATCGATTGGCGTCGCCGCAATCCAGGCAGACGGTGAGCAAATCGTCCTTGGCGTGCGCCACGAACTCTCGGACTTTTTCCATGTCCGTCTGGATATGACCGCATCCGGGCAGAAAACGGTAGAGCGGCGAAACCGGCTCTTCGAGATATCGGAAGACCTGCTTGCCCATTCCTTCGAGAATTTCGGCGAGGCCGAGCAGTGACCCCAGGGCATCTCCGTCGGGATTATAATGGGTGGCCAGGAGAATATGCCCCTTGGTCTGAACCGCCGCAACAACGGATTGGTCAGGACTCGTCATCTTTTCGTTCCTTTGCAATCTGGCGGAACAAAGTGTCCATGTGCTGCACTTCTTCGTTGAGGCTGTCAAAATAGAACAAAAGTTCGGGGGTGTATCGCAGATTAAGCGTTTTGGCCAGGTGGCTGCGGAAAAATCCCTTGGCCCGCTGCATACCCTTCAGGGCTGGACCCCGGTTGGTTCCCACCGGTACCGAAAAATAAATTTTGGCCTGCTTGAGATCCGGGGTCACAATCACCTTGGTGATCATGACACCGGCTAAGTGGGGGTCGGCGGTTTTCTGGAGCAGCAACAGTGACAGTTCGTTGCCGATCGCCTCGGAAACGCGGTTCGGCCTTGAACTTTCAGGGCGTCCCAGACCGGGGAGTTTGAAATCAAATTCCATAGGCATAGTCGTCTATTACAGGACCCCTGCCACCTCGTCGAGGACAAAGGCCTCAAGGTTGTCACCTATCTTAAGGTCGTTGAAATGTTCGACGCCGATGCCGCATTCAAACCCGGTCAACACTTCCTTGGCATCGTCTTTAAACCGTCGCAGGGAGGCCAGCTTTCCGGTAAAGATCACCACACCCTCCCTGAGCACCCGTACCCGGGCATTTCGTTCAATTTTACCGGCAATGACAGCGCAGCCGGCAATCGTGCCGATTTTCGGTACCTGGAAGGTCTCGCGAACTTCGGCGGTGCCGATCACCCGCTCTTCAAAGGTGGGTTCCAGCATGCCCTTCATGGCTTTTTCAATATCCTCCAGGGCGTGGTAGATGACGTCGTAACTGCGGACATCGACCCGTTCCCGATCGGCCAGTTCTTTCACCTTGACTGAGGGGCGGACATTGAAGCCAATGATGATGGCATCGGAGGCCGCTGCCAGGTGAATGTCGTTTTCGGTGATTGAGCCGGTACCTTCATGGAGGCTGCGGACCCGGATAACCTTGGTCGACAGGCTTTCCGCTGCCTGACCGAAGGCCTGGAGTGTCCCCTGGACATCAGCCCGGAGGATAACCCGCAATTCCTTGACTTCCTGTTCCGCCATCTTTTCGAAGAGATTGTCGAGGGAAACTTTGGAGGCCGAAGCCAATTCGGATTCTCGGGCCTTGAGTTGGCGGGATGCGGCCACCGATTTGGCCATTTTTTCGTCGGTGAGCACGACAAAGGCATCCCCTGCCTGCGGCACGCCGGAGAGTCCCTGCACTTCCACGGGGGTGGAAGGACCGGCCTCCAGGACTTGTTCCCCGCGTTCGTTGGTCAGCATGCGGACCTTGCCGCTGTAGATGCCGGCAACAAAATGATCACCGGGCCGCAGGGTACCGTCCTGGACAAGCACGGTGGCAACCGGCCCGCGCCCTTTGTGGAGTTGCGCCTCGATGACCGTGCCCTTGGCCTTGCGCGACGGATCGGCCCGAAGTTCAAGGATCTCGGCCTGGAGTTGAATGGCTTCCAGCAGTTCTTCGATGCCGATGCCCTTTTTGGCTGAGGTTTGGCAATAGATGGTCTGGCCGCCCCATTCTTCCGGGATAAGACCGTAATCACTTAATTCCCGCTTGACCCGTTCAATGTCGGCATTGTCTTTGTCGATCTTGTTGACTGCCACCACGATCGGTACTTCGGCGGCCTTGGAATGGGCGATGGCCTCCTTGGTCTGATCCATGACACCGTCATCGGCGGCCACGACCAGGACGACAATATCGGTAACTTTAGCGCCCCGTGAACGCATTTCCGTGAAGGCGGCATGGCCCGGGGTGTCGACAAAGGTCAGATCGCCGGAAGGCGATTGCACATGGTAGGCGCCGATATGTTGGGTAATGCCGCCGGCTTCGCCAGCCGCCACATCAGTTTTGCGGATGGCATCAAGGATGGAGGTTTTACCATGATCGACGTGCCCCATGACGGTGACTACCGGAGGTCTGAGCATGGCTGTGCCGCCCATTTCAACCTCCTGCTCCTGCAGTGCCTCAACTTCCAGTTCCTCGGTCATCGCCTGTTCGACTTCGTAGCCAAAGTCAGCGCTTACCAAAGCGGCGGTATCAACATCCAGGGCCTGATTCAAGGTTGCCAGGACGCCCAGGCGCATCAGCGTGGCAATGACCTCGCTGGCTTTAACGCCCATGCGTTTGGCCAGGTCACCGACGCTGATGGTTTCCACCACTTTGATCCGTTTTTTGATGGCTTTGGTTTCAGCTATCGGAGACTGGTCCATGTGATCTTTCCGGGACCCGTCCTTCTTTTTCCGGCCCTTGCGGGGACGCATAAATTCGACGTCGCCGTCAGGGGAAAAATCGAGCCGTCCGCGGCCTTTTTTGCCGGCCTTGGCCCCTTTCTTGCTGAGATCCTCTTCCTCGGCCTGGACAGTAACAATTCTTTTTGCTTTCTTCTTGCCCTTGGCGTCGACTCGACCGGTCTCATCCTTGACTGCCGGAACAACGGCGGGCGAATCGCCAGCAGCCGGTTTAGGCGGGCGAGCCGGTGGTCGTTTCGCCACTGGCTTGGCAGCTCTTTTTTCCGGGACCGGAATGACGACCCGGCCAACGATTCTGGCGAGTTGGCGCGGCTTCTTGAGCTCATCCCCGGAGGGCTGATCAATTGCCGTAATGGCCTCAGGTACCTCTTTGAGGTCGATTGCGGTCGTCGGCTCTTTCGCTAAAGACGCTGTTGCGACGACCATCTCTTCCTGGTCAATCGGTTCAGCTGCCGTTGGCGTTCCAGCGTCCTTGGCGACATCCCGGGCAATCTCTTCCTGCTCTTGCTGGGCTTTGGCTGCTTGGGCCTGCTCCTTCAGCTGGGCTTCAAAGACGAGCGTTTCAGCCTCAAAAACGAGCGCTTCGGCCTCCTCCACCTTCTTGGCGGTCTCATCTTTTTCGGCCTTGGAGCGCCGACGGATGACCGTCGTGGCTTTCGTGGCGGCGCTCTCGGTACGAGATTTAAGTTCTATGCGCCCTTCCGCTGTTCCGGTAACAGCTTCACCTTTGAGTTTCTTTCGAATATCCGCTGCCATATCGTCGTCTATACTTGAACTATGACTTGCAATGGGATAGCCCATCGCTATAAGCTTATCTGCCAGTTCCTTGCTCTTCAGTCCGGCTTCCTTTGCCAGCTCATACACACGAACCTTACTCATCAAACACTCCCTTCCTCTATAACCCGCCACGCATGGAGGTTCAGCCCGCTTTCAGGACTTTTTTGCTTTTTGCCAACCGTTCTCGGCAGGTGCTTTCGTTGCAGCAGTATATCCCTCTGCCGGGCAAGGTGCCCAGCAGGTCTTCAATTAACCTGCCTTCGGTTACGTAAAATCGCAGCAGCCCGGAACGCGGACTTTTTCGGCCGCAACTCCGGCAGGTACGTTCCGGAATGTGTCCTTTGTGCATCAGTCCTGGATGTCGCCGGCATCCTCTTCACTGGAACCGGCAGACTCTGAAGGCTCGTTATTTTCGGTTTCAACGGCGATTTCCTGCTCAGCCTCGGAAACCGGTGCTTCCGGTTGATCCGTGTCGGACTCTTCGAGAGCCGCACCCGATGATTTGATCAAGGCTGCCATTTGCAGCATCGTGTTCGCCCGGTCTTGATCGATCCTGGCCAAGCTCATCAGTTGCTCGACATCCATGGTGGCAAGCACCGCCGCCGAGGTGATGCCGGCGGCGAACAATCGGTCGGCGAGGCCTTCATCGATTCCGTCGACTTCGGTCAAATCCAGGTAGCCTTTGTTTTCGAGATTTGAGTAGCGCTGCTCGCTTTTTACATCGATCTTCCATCCCAACAATCGGGAAGCCAGGCGGACATTCTGCCCCTGCCGGCCAATGGCCAGCGAAAGCTGGTCATCGGGGACGACCACCAAAAGGGCTTTACGGTCATCGTCGACCACAACCATGGAGACTTCCGCCGGAGCCAGGGCGTTGTAAGCGTATTTGGCCGGGTCCGGACTCCACGGGACGATATCGATCCGTTCTCCCTGCAGTTCCTGGACGACATTTTGTACCCTGGAACCTTTCAGGCCGACGCAGGCGCCCACCGGATCGACATCGGATTCAATCGAGGAAACGGCGATTTTCGCCCGGAATCCAGGTTCTCGGCTCGCTCCCATGATCTTGACGATTCCCTCGGCAATTTCCGGGACTTCCATTTCAAACAGCTTGATCAGGAATTCATTGCAGGTTCTGCTCAGGATCAACTGGGAATCACGATATTTAGAATCACGGGTGTCCCGACGCACCTCCTGCAGATAGGCCCGAATCCGGTCGCCTTGCTTGTAGGAGCGCTTGGGGATCTGCCCGTCTCTGGGGAGGATGGCATCGGTGCGCCCAAGGTTGATCACCATGTCGCCCCGTTCAAAGCGCTGGACAATACCGTTGACAATGGTGCCTTCACGATCGCGGTACATCTCGTAGATGACGTCGCGTTCGGCGTCGCGCATACGATGGATGATTACCTGCTTGGCCGACTGGGCGGCGATGCGGCCGAGGTCGGCAATGTTGTCGAGCTTTTCGCCCAGATCGTCGTCGAGTTCGATCTCGGGATCAAGACGTCTGGCGTCCTCAAACAAAATCTCGGTTTCTTCGTCGAACAACTCGTCCACGACCGTGCGGTACTGAAAGACCTCGACTTCACCCAGATCCTCGTTGAACTGGACTTCTATTTCCCGGCGGCTGCCGTATTTTTTGCGCACAGCCGAGCGAACCGCCTCTTCTATGGCATCGATCAATAAAGCCCGATCAATCCCCTTATCTCTGCAGATCTGATCGACAATCCGTTTCAGATTTTCTGTTCCCACCATTGTTGCACTCCAGCTCAGGCAATCGTTCCTGTTGTTTTCACAGCCCTGACTCGTCGTCTGCTCGAACCAGACGATACAGGCGCTACAGGGTCAAGCGTGCCTTCAATATATTATTCAGGTCTATACAGACTTTTTCATTTTCCAGCGCCAGAACGACGGTGTCGCCTTCCAGGCCACACAGCGTGCCGATCAGCACCCGTTGATCACCTAGGGGTTCTCGCAATTTGATTCGTATCCGGCGATCGGCGAAACGGAGGAAATCCGCCTTTTTCTTGATCGGTCGCTCCAGTCCGGGCGAGGAGACTTCAAGGTGATAGGCATGGGGCACGAGATCTTCCACCTCAAGATAGGCGCTGATCTCCCGACTGGCCTTGGCGCAGTCGTCGATGCCGATACCGCCGTCTTTGTCGATAAAAAAACGGAGCACCCAGCCGTGGCCTTCCCGTCGATATTCGACATCCACCAACTCCATTCCCATATCCGCAAGCAGGGGTTCGGCGAATCCCTGGATGGTTGCAATCATTCGATCAGCGGGTGTGTCCAATGCGCGTCATTCCGTTCCGGTTGAAATTCTGAGGGAAGCGTGTTTTTTCCCTTCTGTCGGCAGGTGTGATTTTCGGGAAAAGGCAATAAAAAAAGCGGGCAGAGCCCACTTTCACGTACACCGGCGAATACATCACTCCGATCGATCCCTGGCGGAACCAGCCGGCATCGGTCCCCTTGCCACTTCAGCATGGAGCGGGCAACGGGGTTCGAACCCGCGACCCCAAGCTTGGGAAGCTTGTGCTCTGCCAACTGAGCTACACCCGCTCTCGATCTCAAGGAAGTAGAGTAACCTAAAGTATTATTCGTCAATTGTCAAGCAACAACAAAATGATGCTCAACGTTTTTATCGCAGCGCATGCGTCGATCTTGCAGGGTGTGTTTCGGAAAGCTTGAGGATTTCCCCGGGTGATGGTTGCCATGCTCGCCGGCGAAAGGGAAGCGCGGGATGGTTTGCACCTATCCTCGCTACCCGCCGGCTTGGCTGTGGTCGGCTTTCCTGCCAATCCGGCGGATGCTCAATCGGAGGGAAGAGGTTTCCTTTACAGATGGGGAATGTTGTGTATAATCCCCGCCATGGATATTATCACAACCCATATCGGTGCTGACTTCGACAGCCTCGCGGCCATGGTTGCCGCCAAGAAACTCTACCCGCACGCTGAACTGGTCTTCCCCGGTTCGCAGGAGAAAAGCGTCCGCGATTATCTAGCCCAGGAGTTCCGTAATATCTACGAATTCAAAAAGATCAAGCATATCGATCTGTCCAGGGTGCAGCGTTTGATCATCGTCGATACCCGGCAGGCGGAGCGAATCGGCAAATTGGCGCAATGCCTTGAAAATCCTCATGTTGTCGTCCATCTCTACGATCACCACCCGGATGTGCCCGGCGATTTGCGCGGCGCGGTCGAAGTGGTCCGGTCCCTTGGTTCCACCACCACCCTTTTTGTGCGTCTCTTTCAGGAGCAGGGGATCGTGCCCACCTCGGAGGAGGCCACCCTGATGGCGCTCGGCATCTACGAGGATACCGGCAGTTTCCTTCATTCCTCGACCTGCCCCGAAGATCTGACCGCGGCCGCCTGGCTGCTGACCCATG
>CAIMMA010000203.1 GCA_903842475.1 uncultured bacterium | reverse complement strand
TCGTCGATATAGATGATCCCGCGCTGGGCCTTTTCGATATCGTACTCTGCCGCCTGAAGGAGACTGACCAAAATATTTTCCACATCTTCGCCAACATAACCCGCCTCGGTGAGCGTGGTAGCGTCGGCGATGGTGAAGGGCACCTTGAGCAGTCGGGCCAGGGTTTGGGCCACCAGGGTCTTGCCGCTGCCGGTCGGGCCGATGAGGATGATGTTCGACTTCTGCAGCTCAACCTCGTCACTGCCGACAGGCGGGGCGTTGATCCGCTTGTAGTGATTGTGCACCGCCACCGAAAGGATCCGCTTGGCATGATCCTGACCAATGACGTATTGATCGAGATACGCTTTAATCTCCTTGGGTTTGAGCAGCTGGGTGCCAAATTCGGCCAGGGCGTCGCCTTCCTCCGAGGAATCCGTCATAATCTCATTGCACAACTCTATGCATTCGTCACAGATGTAGACATTGGGTCCGGCAATCAGCTTGCCGACCTCTTCCTGGCTCTTACCGCAGAACGAACAGACGCAGGAAATACCGGGATCGTCATGAAAATCGTTATTCACTGTTACTTCTCCCCACCTAACTCCTCGCGGTTGGCCAAGACTTTATCGATAATGCCGTATTGGCAGGCCTCCGCAGCGCTCATAAAATTATCGCGCTCCGTATCGGCCTGCACTTTTTTAATCGACTTGCCAGTGTGTTTGGACAAAATGGTATTGAGGTCGTGGCGCATACGCAGAATCTCGCGGGCATGGATGTCGATATCCGTGGCCTGCCCCTGATAGCCCCCCATGGGCTGATGGATCATAATCCGTGAATTGGGCAGGGCAAACCGCTTGCCGGCGGCGCCACTGGCCAAAAGCAAAGCCCCCATGGAAGCGGCCTGGCCCATGCAGAGAGTGGCCACATCGCAGCGGATGTACTGCATGGTATCGTAAATAGCCATGCCGGCAGTCACCGAACCACCAGGGGAATTGATATAAAAGGTGATATCCTTGTCCGGATCCTCGGCCTCGAGGAAGAGCAACTGGGCAACGACGACACTGGCAACGTCATCGTTGACTTGGCTGCCAAGAAAAATGATCCGTTCTTTCAGCAGCCGGGAATAAATATCGTAAGCCCGTTCGCCGCGCGGACTCTGTTCAACAACCATAGGGACCAAATTCATGCTTTTCTCCGGATAAAACTTCTGGATGGCGGACCAGTGGTCCGCCATCGGAATATACTGTCGGCTGCCCCGATTAGGCCTCGGTTTGCTCCGCTGCGGGTTCCGCGGGTGCGGCTGCTTCGGTGTATTTGGCCTGCTCGCGTAGAAAGGTCAACACCTTCTCGTTGTGCAGCTCATTCATAAACGGCAGGATTTCTTCGCGCCGCTTGAAATATTTTTTTACTTCATCAAGGGTCATCCGATACTGGTCGGCAATGCGCTGATAGCCACGCTGAATGTCTTCGTCGGCGATCTTGATCTCCTCGACTTCAGCTATTTTTTTCAAAAGAAAATCGCCCTTGACCCGCT
>CAIMMA010000202.1 GCA_903842475.1 uncultured bacterium | reverse complement strand
GGTTTGCAGATACAAACCCTTGAGACTGATATCGGCGGTGTCCACCTTGGCTTCCATGGCCTGCCCTTGCTCATAACGGACGATGGCGCTGCTTTTAAAGACTATGCGCCGGGCCCCGCGTTGCTCCGGGACTTTGCTGCTCATCTTGTCGGCACGGTGGATTGTTTCATCGCCAGCTGTGCGGGCCGCGGGGTAATGACATATTCACCGTTGGCCACCACCACGTCCGGGACCTGGTGGTGGTGTTCGAAGGCGCTGAAGGCCGGCTCAAGGGTTTTCCAGAAGGGTGTCCAGGGTGAGGCTGCGTATTTATTAAGATTTTTGGTGGTCAGAGGGAAGGGGAAGATGTGCACACTGAAGCGTTGCTGTCCTTTCATCAAGGCCGCATGGGCCAGCATGTAGATCTCTTCGATCCGGTTGTTGGTCATGGCGAAACAACCGACGGACTGGCAATCGCCATGCACCATGATCAGGCTGCCGGAGCGGTTTTTGGACGTATCGAAATCGTTGGGATAGCCGATATCAAAAGCCAGGTGGTACTGGGATTTCGGATTCATCTTCTCGGCGGAAACGCTATAAAAACCTTCGGGACTCTGCGAGTCGCCCTCGTTGATCTTGGGTCCGGGGAATCCGGAATAATTGCAGATCTGATAGGTCTTGAACAGATCGTAGCCCTGCCCTTTGTTCATCCACACTTCCAGAATACCGGGCAATTTGAAGATGCGGATAAAAATCGGCTGACCGACGGCAAAACCCTTCTGCCGAAGCTCCTGTTCGATCTTTTCCCTGGCCTGGGCAATCAGGGTTTCAGCCCGCGGCGTGGTCGGCATCTGGGCAGCGGCCTCGGGTAGGGACCAGCAGCAGACGGCCAACGCAAGAATGCCCAGGAAGACAAAGTGGTTCCAGCCATACGAGTGTGTTTGGGTACGGTTCATAAGGTCTGTTTCAAGGTAAATGTAAGGGGAAAAACGCTTCATAGCCGCCGGCGGCGGTCAGCCAACAAAGGCGGCATGAAGGTCGCCGTGTATTAGACGCGCTGCGCCTCCGATTTTTTAGCATAGGCGGAAGCGGCGCACTCGTTCTTACCGAGATCGAGCTCTTCCTGCCTCGGTTCTTCTTCCTGCCTGAGGTTGGCGTTGACCAACCGAATCACCGCGTACTCTTCGGGCTGGGGCCGCATGTTCTCTTTGATGAAGGCGATAAAGGCCGCCAGATCCGCCATCTCGTAAATAGAGCGATTGCGCTCCAGCACCTCGCCCAGGCTGCGGACAAAGACCAGATCCCCGTTCGCCTCCTCCCAGTCGATATAATGCCCCGGTAAAACGAGTAACCGACGGTCCAACTGCTTGACCATCTGGATGGAGTCGTACAACATCCCCGCCCATTCCTCCGCCTTGCCGCCCAGATCGGGTCGCCCCACCGAGCTGATGAAGATCATATCGCCGGAAATGAGAAACCGTTCATCGATGATGTAGGAGGTTGACCCGGGCGTATGGCCGGGGGTGAACAGCACCCGAACCATGGGGCCGCCGAGGCTGAAACCGTGCATGGCGCCGTCGGTCAGCGGGGTATAAGGATTTTGGGAAGTTTTGAAGTCGCCGTCGTTGGCAAAGAAGACCGCCCCGGTCCGCCGGGCGATTTCCCGGCTGCCGGCAATGTAATCGGCCTGGAGATGGGTTTCAAAGGTCTTGATGACCATGCAGCCTTGAGCCGCGGCAAAATCAAGATAAAAATCCAGGTTGCGGGAGGGGTCAAAAAGCATCATCTCCTTGCCGCTGACCAGGCCGTAACTGCAGGAGGCCTTGCCCGGTCGGATGAACTGGAACAATTGGTAGCCATGGTCCGCGGCCACCAATTTGGGCACCAGCAGGTTGCCCCAGGTTTTGATGCCGCCGGCCAGGTAGCCCACATCGTCAAAGCCGTGACGCTCGAGAATCTCGGCGACATATCGCGCCGACCCCTCTTTGGCACAGACAATCCGGATGCCGCGGTTTCTCGGGACCCGGGCAACCGCTTCCTCTTCCCTCTCCATAAAATCGTAGTAGGAGACATTGAGCAGGGGGAAGGGAAAGGGGCTCTCAACGTGAAATCTGTTGAAATCCTTATCGTTTCTCACATCGACCACTACCATGTCGGTGCGGTCGACGAGCCATTGGAACAGATCCTTCGCCTCATAGGTGAAGAGTGCCATGGTGCGCTCCTTTCAGGGCAAGACAGGTCCTACCCGAGATATATTGCTGCAAAAAGTATCGGGATTATCGATTATTGTCAATATTATTTCAAGGTTAACCGTGACTTTCTCCGCATGATCGCCGCTCGGATCAAAAGCATCAGGGTTGTTTGCCGATGGTATTGGCCGTTGCCGGGGACCTTGGGCAACGACGGCCTCACCTGGCCGAACAAGTCCTTATCCTTGAGGCGGGGACTCCGGCCGGGGGAGCGCCCAGGACAGCAAGACCGCTATGGCGGTCAGAGCCGCGGCCAGCAGGTAACTCCCGGAAAAGGTGCCGGTCCGCTCGGCGATCAACCCCGCGAGAAAGGGGCCGGCCACCTGGCCGGTGGCAAAAATGAAGGTGATGGCGCTGAACATGGCAAAGGTCTGGTCCGGGCCGGCGTAATCCCCGGTCAAGGCCGCCATGATCGAAGGGATCGACCAGGCGACGATGCCAAAACAGCCGATGGAAAGCAGCAGCCAGGGCACGGCGGGCTGCAGGCCGGCCAGGAGATAGGCCAGGGTCTGGATAGTGAACACCACCATCAGACTGAAGCGCCGACTGACGCGATCGGCCAGCATCCCGAACAGCGGGCCGGAAAAAAGACTCAGGAAACCCACCCAGGACCAGAAACCGCCGGCGGTCCGCTGGCTGAAGCCGTACTGCTCCACCATGGTGGTGACGATGAAGGTGGCATAGGAGACAAAGGTAAACCCGAAGATACCATAAATCGCCCCGCAGTGGAGGATGAGGCGCGGGGACACCGTGCGTTTACCCCCCAGTCGATGCGGCTGCGGGGCGACGGCCCGGTCCTCGTAGCCGGCGGGCAGCAAACCCATATCCTGGGGGCGGTTGCGCAGCACCGCCAGGCAGAGGATGCCGGTCAGCACGACCAAGGTGCCCAATACGGCCCAGGAAAGTCGCCAATTATAGATGGTCAGCCCGTTCATCCAAGGCACCGCCTGGCCGGCAAAAACAATGGCCGCACCGTTGCCGCTGACCACCAGCCCTGCGGCTTTACCTCGCAATCGGCTGGAAAACCAGGAACTCAGCACCGCCATGATCGGGATGTTGGCCATGGCGCTGCCGACCCCGGTGAGGATGTAGAACCCGATGATAACGATCAGGCTGGAGGAAAAACCGATGCCCACCATGGCCAGACCGGAAAGCAGCAGGGCGACGCCGGTACAATATCGGGCGCCGAACCGTCGGACCAGAGGGGCGGTCCCCAGGATGCCGGCAAGATACCCCAGAAAGTTGGCGGTGGAAATCGCCCCCATTTGGGCGTAGGTGAGCTGCAGCTCCTGGCCCATGGCCGGCAGGAGCATGCCGAGGGCGAATCGCGCCAGACCGATGCAGGCGAAGATGCCCAGGGCGCCGGCGGCGACGATCACCCAGCCGTAATGGAAGGATAACCGCCTGGAAATAAAGGTGTTCATGGGCAACAACCTGCCGATCGGAGATTATGGAGACGGCGGTCGGCCGAAGCCGCCGCCGCCGGGGGTTTCGATGATCAGCACATCGCCCGGCGCCACCGCCACCTCGTCGTTGCCCCGGAGTTCCCGCAGGCTGCCGTCGCGACGGAGCAAACCATTCCGCCCTCGGCAACCGGGGCTGCCACCCTCCAGGCCGTAGGGTTGGGTCACCCGGTTGGACGAGAGGATGGTGGCGGTCATGGGTTCCAAAAAGCGCAGCCGTCGAACCGCGCCGTCGCCGCCGCAGAACCGGCCCCGACCGCCGGAACCCCGGCGGATAGAAAACTCCTCCACCTGTACCGGAAAGCGCAGTTCCAGCACCTCGGGATCGGTCATCCGGGTGTTGGTCATGTGGCTGTGGACCGCGCTGGTGCCGGGATGGTCCGGTCCG
>CAIMMA010000201.1 GCA_903842475.1 uncultured bacterium | reverse complement strand
GGCTACCTTTTCCATTTTTTTATGGAGGAGGAGTCCATGGCCAATCGGAGGTTCGAGATGTTTCAGTATCAACAGATTCTTTTTCACATGCGATCCGGCGAGTCAGACCGCGATCTTGCCCGGGCAGGTGTCGTCGGGCGGCGTAAAGCCGGCGAGGTCCGCAAGGAAGCCACTGCACAGGGTTGGCTTGATCCGGCCCGTCCTTTGCCCAGCGAGGCGGAGCTTGCCCGGGCGTTTGCCCAACGGTCGCAACAGGCGGGCAGCAACTCCACGGTGGCTCCCTATCGAGCGCAGATCCAGGCCTGGGTGGGCGAAGGGATCGACGGCACAACCATCCACCGCGCCTTGGTGCGCAACCACGGCTTCACCGGCAGTTACTCTGCGGTGCGGCGGTTTGTGCAGTCCCTGCCCAATGATCAGGCCAAAGCCACGGTCATCCTTGATTTTGCACCGGGCGAGGCCGCACAGGTCGACTTCGGCGCCGGTCCCAAATTGATCGATCTCCACACCGGCGAGGTCCGATCTTCCTGGTTTTTCATCATGACGCTGTGTTACTCCCGGCATCAGTATGCCGAGATCGTCTGGGACCAGAAGGTCGCCACCTGGCTGGCCTGCCACCGGCGGGCCTTCGAATGGTTCGGCGGCGTTCCGGAAAAACTGATCATCGACAACGCCAAATGCGCCATTACCCGGGCCTGCGCCAAGGATCCTGAGGTGCAGCGCTCCTACGGCGAACTGGCCCTGGGTTATGGCTTCCGCATATCGCCCTGTCCGCCGCATGATCCGCAGAAAAAAGGAAGGGTCGAGGCTGGGGTCAAGTATGTCAAGCGCGCCTTTGTGCCGCTGCGGCAGTTCCGCGATCTTACCGACGCCAACCGCCAGTTGGCCCAATGGGTCACGCACGAGGCCGGCGCCCGCATCCACGGAACCACGCGCAGGCGGCCGGTGGAGCTTTTTGACGAGACCGAAAAAGCCATGCTCCAGCCCCTGCCGGATGTACCGGTGCAGGAGGCGGCATGGACCAAGGTCAAGGTGCACGGCAACGCCCATGTCGCCTATGAGAAAAACCTCTACTCCGTACCTTTTCAGCGTATCCGCCAAACCCTCTGGCTCAAGGCCACCGACACCACCATCCAGGTCTTTCACAACCACGAGATGGTCGCCGTGCACCCGCGACTGCAAGAGGCTGGGCGCCACTCCACCCTGGATGACCACATGCCACCCGATGCCCTGGCCTACAAGCTCCGCGATCCCCAATGGTGCTTGAGTCAGGCGGAAACGATCGGTCCGGCCTGCCTACAACTCATCAACCAGCTCTTTGCGCACCGGGTCCTTGATCATCTCCGCGCCGCCCAAGGGGTGATCCGTTTGGCGGAGCGATACGGCAATCAACGGCTCGAGGCCGCCTGTGCACGAGCTTTGCTCTTTGACTCGCCTCGGTATCGCACCGTCAAAACCATCCTTGAAAATGGCCAGGAACAAGCCGCAGGGCTGAACGACGCTCCGCTGCCCGCCGTCTACAGCGGCAACTCCCGATTCCAGCGCAACACCACCGATCTGATCCAGTGAAAGGAGCAACCATGCAGCCCATGCCCGAACTGACCCCCTTGCTCAAGCAGCTCCGACTCTCCGGCATCCTCGAATCCCTGGCGGCCAGAAATCGCCAGGCCATTGAGGCCAAGCTCGCCTATCCTGAGTTCCTTGCCCTGCTCATCCAGGATGAGGTTGCCAGAAGAGACCAGAAAAAGTTCAGCCTCCGGGTCCGACGCGCCGGATTCCGCTCGCAGAAGACCATCGAACAGTTCGATTTCGACTTCAACCCCGGCATCAACCGGGCCTTTATCCAGGAGTTAGCCGCCTGCCGCTTTATCGAAGAACCGGCCAATCTCCTCATCGCCGGCCCCTGCGGCACAGGCAAGAGCCATCTCGCCCAAGCGTTCGGCCATTGTGCCGTGCGACAAGGGCATGAGGTTTTGTTTACAACCCAGACGCAACTGCTCAACGGGCTGCACGCAGCTCGCGCCATGGGCATCTTTGAGCGTCGCTTCCAGGCCCTGGTCAGGGTGCCGTTGCTGATCATCGATGATCTGGGGCTCAAGCCACTCCGGCCGCCCCAGGACGAGGACCTGCACGACCTTATTGCCGAACGCCATGAGCGCACAGCCACCCTTGTCACCAGCAATCTTGATTTTTCTGAGTGGGGAGACGCGTTCCCCAACCGACTCCTCGGCGCGGCCACCATCGACCGACTCCGGCATAACGCCTACCGTCTCATTCTCGACGGCAAAAGTTATCGCTCGCCAAAAAACTGCCCCCAAGGTACAAAAACAACGAACGAAAAAAGAGCAAAAAACGACCAGTAATTTACCCCGTCCAACAAGGAAAATGAGCCACTTTGAGTGGCTCCATTAACCCGATCATCGGTGGCTCCTTTAGGGCGGTCAGTGACACCCGAGGCGTTGTCATGTTGTGCTGACTTACCGGGAGACTCGGCCTTGTATGCCGTTTCTGTTCGTCGACTCATAGCTTTGCGCTCCAGCTTCC
>CAIMMA010000200.1 GCA_903842475.1 uncultured bacterium | reverse complement strand
GGATGGGGGTCGCCCATACTCTCGGCTGCACCTTCACTTCATTGGAACAAAGCGGACAGAAAGATCGTCCTCATACGAAACCGTGGTCTCTTGCCGTCTGACCAAGACCAGCCGCTGCCCTTCTGTTTCAGAGCCGATAGGAATGATCATCCGGCCATGTATCTTCAATTGTTCCACCAAGGCATTCGGTATCGTCACCGGCGAGCAGGTCACGATGATCGCATCAAAGGGAGACTCCTCCCGCCAACCCCAAACTCCCGTTGAACACCTTACATGTACTGAGGTAAATCCCTCTTCGGCCAACGCTTTCTTGGCATGCGCGGCCAGTTCAGGAACGACCTCCAACGACCAGACCTGCATCCCCATGGCCGCCAATACAGCCGCCTGATAACCAGACCCTGTACCGATTTCCAAGACACGTTCCCCGGGTTGGAGCGCCAGACGCGCCGTCATATAGGCGATGATATAGGGTTGCGATATTGTGGCCTGCCACCCAATCGGGACAGGGAAGTCCCCATAGGCGACCTCCGGCACGGCCATCTTTTTGTCCGGGAAGAAGGCCTCCCGCCTGACCTGACCCATCGCCGAAAGTACCTTTGCGTCCGTCACACCATAAAGACGGATTTGTTCCACCATTATCTGGCGGGCACTTAGCATTCTATGAGCTGCATCCTCGCATGAGCCCTGATGCATAGACATGTTCCTTTCCTGTAAGCAGTTCTCAGTCTACACATCCTCCTATACTGTTTCAAGAGGATTCGTCCTGAATCTGTACCCTGAATCTGAAAGCCGCGTGTACATTATAAAAGCGGTTGACTTTGCTAGACATTCAACATAAACTAAAAGGAAATTATTTCCATTTGGCATTTTTTGAGGTTATGTTATGGCTCGGTTTGGCTGGATTGTTGCACTCATTTGTTCTGCCTGGGCTGGATATGCATCACCAAAGGCGGGATCTGCAAATGTTCTTTCGTCGGACGCTTCCCCTCGTGTTGCCGTGCTGTGTGAACAGAAGGATACGGAACTACTAGGTCTCTCCGAGCAGGTGGAAGTGCTGCTCGCGCAGCGAAATGATCTCGCCATGCTGGACCGCGCTAATATGGATCAGATTTTGCGTGAGCAAGGGTTGATGGCAAAGCAGGGTCAGGACATCGAGACCATGGTCCGTATCGGAAAACTTCTGCGGGCCGACCTGCTTGTTGTCGCGGGCAAATACGAAGGCTTCTTTGCCTGGAGGTTTGTCGATGTGAAGAACGGCGTGTTGGCTGGCTTGCATGTGACGCGTTGGCCAGCCGAGCAACGTTCAGTGGCAGCCTCTGAGGCAGAAAAGGCCATTGTCGCCACAACCCGCCAGATCGGCGATGCCTCAGGTGAAGGAAAGCGCTATCTCTCGATTGTCCGCTTTGTCAATCAGGACATCTCCCGTCAATACGATTCGCTTGAAGAGGTGTTGCCAGTGCTGCTCTCTGCCCAGCTGGCCTCCCAGCCGGGCATCGGGTTGGTTGAGCGTAGCCGTCTGAGTAAAGTGGCTGAAGAGAAGCTAGGGACCGCGGGTACCGAAGGCGGATACAAGGCTGGTACGCTGATCGTTAAAGGCGAGATATCGATACTTCGCAGTAATGCGACATCCTCGGTGTCTGTTCTTCTTTTGGCAGGAAAGCCCAATCAGGAAGCTACTATTCGTTTGACCTGTAGGGGATCGCTCGGGGATTTGCCACTACTTGCGCGAGTCATGAAGGAGCAATTATTAAAGGCAATGGAGGTGAAGACACAGGAGACTTCATCAACAGATACGACTGCCGAAGCCGACACCTTCTATCTGAAGGCTAATTTCTTCATGGCTCAAAAAGATTATCGGTCCGCCGTGTCACTTTATAAAACCGCCTGTTTGCTGAATTCTACGAATGTTGTTTATCAAGAGGCCTATCGTGGCTCGCGAAGGGAGATTATCGGAAACGGCGGGTTTACTCAAGAGGAGCGGTTACGTTATTACATCGAAGATGTGGATGACTGGAAATCGAGAATGAGTTCGGGGATTATTACTCCTGCGAATGTGTCTCAGGAGGAAGGGTGGTATAACACGGGCTGTATTGCTCTGGGGAAACCTCAGCCTGAGCCGTTGGCTGACCAGTGGCGCATCGCATACGATGGGTATCGGGAAGTACTCGATGCGATGTTTGACTATTGCCAAACCAATAAAGTCGCGACGGCTGTCACGCTCCGGGAGCATTTATGGCGTTATCTCCTGCCACAGACTCCATATACTGTTTTACAACGCATGCACAAGCACGATCCTAAAAATTGCCAGAAACATGAACAATCCGCCTTTTTTAAAGATCCCAAAGACTTCTGCCATTATTTCAGGAAATATGTTGATGCTGAATATCCGCCCTTCCCTCGTGCTTCAGGGGGGTGTCAGACACTCACACCAGACATAGCCATCATGTCACTGCGGCATTTTGTGTCGTTGCATGTTTGTTCTCAAGACGGAATAAGTGCTGAATTAGATCCTTATGCGCATTCAGTTTTTGATGGTTTACTTCAGGATGCCAACCCCTTGATTCGGATCTGGTCGAAATTGGCGCTCATACATATAGGCTATGATGGTGAAATGTTTGTGGTTGATGGACGTCCGGAATTGGGACAGTCCATTGTCAATGAATTGGCTTGCTGGAAATTTAATTATTTGCCGTTTGATTATATCATGATGCATATTAATAATATGCATACGAGCCACTTGCTGCTTTATTTGATTCACAAAGACAGGAGAAATCTCATGCCAGCAGTCGAGGCGGTGCGCAAGGCTTTAAGAGAGCCGGGTGCTTCTTATACGCCCACCCTTAGTACTCTTGTGAATCAACTGTTGCGACAATATGACCCCAGTCTTTTTGTCAACATGCACATTAATCTGAGAAAACAGACAATGAGATTGGATCCGGGCGGGTCGAAAAAGATGCTTATATGCACTGACTATAGGAGTACATTCGAGACCATCACGACTTCCTACCATGACTGGACGGATATCCTGTGTCAGCATTTGGAAAATCGGTTAAAAGGCGGCGACAAGGATGGTTCCATCAAGGATGTGCAAAAGATATTTCTTGCCGAAAAGACGAGCGACCAGCCTGAGAAGTCCAGAGCCTGCATGGCTCAGATTACGAAAGTCTTGCAACGGCATCAGAAACGATGTGGGTATAACATGGCCAGTATTACGAATGCCGTTCCTGTTGTCGCGCCGAAAGTGATATCCGAAGACATCCATTATGCAAAGGTCGCCTGGCATCTGGATGCCAAAGATATTCCGAATGCCCTGCATCACTCCATGTCCGGTTATATCGTGTTTAAAGATGACAAGATTTTTTATTCCAATTACCAATACTCTGATCCGAAACGGTCTCCGTTTGATGTGACAGTGATTGACCTGGCAACCGGGCGGATTTTGCAATCCTTGCTGAAGGATGAATCCCTGCGGCATCCCGCTGATCCGGAATTGGGTATTCCGAAGCAGGAGGTTCGGTCCTGGTGCGAGATGGACGGACGGTACTATGTCGGCTGTGTCGGTGGCTTGGGAGAGTTCAAAGACGGCGTTTTTACCCTGCTCGCCAGCAGTCGGAAGGAACAGGTTGTCGGTCCGCTGGATGGCGGTGATAGTTACACGGTGACGTGTATACGCCCGAATCCTGCCAAGAAGAAACTCTACCTGCTTGTCCAAGGGAGTGAGAAACGTGATGGGATATGGGAATATACGCCTGCGACAGGAGAACAGAAGCGTCTGATTAACTTAGCTGATGTTATGCATAGGAGGATTGAAAATTTTTGTTGGGATGATACTCACCTGTACGTGAAGTGCGATCAGTTTACCCTTGGGTTTAATACGCAAGAGCCTGAGAAAAGTTTTACGATTGCTTGGGATTTTGCCAAAAATTTTGGAATTCCCTCAACGAGTGACTTTTTGAAGGAGCTAGGATTTCCTGATATCCGGCTTGTGGGCAAGGATATGCCTGTCAACCTGCAGAGGGGCTGGGATGCACAAGCTGCCAGGGGACAGTATGTCGTCTTTACGAGGGAGAATACTCACCTTTGGAAGAAGGGTGAGAAAAATCCGCGGCAATTGGTACTGCTGGATAAATCAGGTCAGGAGCTGACCTCACCAGCCTGGCTCAGTGATGTGGCTGTCGCGAAGTGGACAGCGACGCCCCGTGGCTTTGTCTACCAATTAAAAGCAGGAGGCATGGGACTTCTTTCCGACCTCGACTCTGTCGTTGAGCCGGCTTCCAATGCGACCAACAAGCAAGCTACGGTAGCCGAACCACTGGCTCGTGAAAGAAAATAGCCAGTAGCTGTTCAGCGAATTCCAGCTGACGAGAGAACCTCTTTACTCAAGGCTAGGTAACAGGGGTTATCGATTATCAGAATAGATCAGCATGCGTGCCTGTGCGTGCTAAGATCAGTTGCAACTGGGAGTTTTCAATTCTATAAATCATCACCCAGTCAGGTTCGATATGACAATCTCTAAATCCTGAATAGTCTCCTGCGAGTGGATGGTCTTTATACTGTTTTGGCAAGGTTTTCCCCTCACATAACAGCTCAACGACAGCAGATAGC
>CAIMMA010000199.1 GCA_903842475.1 uncultured bacterium | reverse complement strand
GCGGGAAAACGTCAACCTCTTTGCCATGGCCACCAAGGAGTAGGCTGCCATGGGCGCCGCGGTCGAACCTTCGCCGGCCATCAAGGCCGGTGAGATGCACGACCTGTTTTATCAACGGACGTGCATCTGTCTGTGGTTGGGAGTGGTTTTTTTCTCCCTCTTTGCGCTGCTTGATTTTATCTGCTGTCGACCGTATTTCGGCCTTTTTTTCACCTATCGCCTTGTTTCGGTCCTGTTTTTTCTCTGTTGTCTGCAGATCCTCACCTATCCCGAAGTTAAGCCCCACGCCCGATCGATCATGTCTGCGGCCATGCTGCTCGGGGCTTTGGCGATTTCGTTGATGACCGTACAGCTTGGCGGCTATGTCTCGGATTATTATGTCGGCATCCTGTTGATGATCGCCGGCGGGTTCTCCGTGCTCCCGCTCAATGTGGCCCAGGCGCTGCTCCTTGGCGGTTCGACGTATCTGGTGTACGTCTTGACCGTGTACCTCGGTACGGCCCCTTTGGACGACCGGGGCGTGGTCTATCTGGTTAATAACAGCTTTTTCTTTTTTTCTATCGTGGTGGTCACCGCGGTCCAGTGTTTTGATGAAATGCAGACCCATCTGAAATCGCTGCGGGCTAAAAAGAACCTGCAGGCGATGAGCAGTGAATTCAAGCATTACAACGACAATCTCGAAGAACTCGTCAGGCTGCGGATGGCCTTGCTGGAGGAATCGGACCTCAAATTCCGTGATCTGTATAACAATATTCTCGATTTGGTGGTGCTGATCGACCAGGACAGCGTTCTCCGGATGGTCAACCCGCACGGCGCCGTCCTTCTTGAAGGGAGCCCGGAAGGAATTGCAGGAAAAGTATTCACCGATTTTGTGGCGGCACAGGATCGGGGGGAATTCAGTAGTGCGGTGCTCAGCCGGCTCCATCTGGGAGAGGAGGTCCGGGGGGTGCAGTTGCAGTTGCGGACCAGTCGGGGCCGGCATATCGAAGTGGAGGTGAGCGGCAACCGGGTTGAAATGTTCGACAGCGGCGAGCAATACCAGTTGATCATCCGGGATATCACCGTGACCAAGGAAATGGAAAAAAAGGTGTTGGCCTCGCACCAGTTGATCGATACATCACGGCAGGCGGCTATCTTCGGGCTCTCCCGTCTGGCCGAATGCCGGGACGAAAACACCGGCGCCCATCTGCGAAGAATCCGGGAGTACACCCGAATTCTTGCCACCGAACTGGCCGGAGAGCCGGACCTTGAACCGCTGCTCACCGCCGAATTTATCGAGGAACTCTGCCTGTCTTCGGTCCTCCATGATATCGGCAAAGTCGGCATCCCCGACGCCATTTTGCTCAAACCCGGCAGGCTGACCGAAGCGGAATTCGCCGCCATGAAACGCCATTGCGAATACGGCAGCATTGCCCTTTCCTCATCGGAACTGGATACCGAGAGTTTTTCCTTCCTGCGCATGGGGCAGGAAATTACCCGATTTCATCATGAACGTTGGGATGGTTCCGGCTACCCAAGCGGTCTGGCCGGAGTGGCCATCCCGCTGGCCGCCCGGATCGTCGCCCTGGCCGATGTGTATGATGCCTTGACCTCAAGCAGATCCTATAAACCAGCCTACAGCCATGAACAGGCCCGCACACTCATCGTCGAGGAGAGCGGCGGCCATTTTGATCCGAGCATTGTTTCCGCCTTTCTCAAGCGCGAGCAGCAATTCAAGCATGCTTGTCCAGCCCCGCCGCAACCGTTGCGGCAGGATTCCTGAGCCAATTTTTATGCAGTACCTCGAACTATTTCGTCAGGAGTCCAGCCAGTTGCACCATCGCCGGGTGTACATCATCTTGTCAGTGGGGATAGGGATGATGCTGTTGTTCACCCTGCTTGATTATATCCTCGTGCCTGAACATTTTTACGAATTTCTTTATTATCGCATGGCTGCCGCCGGTTGCAGCGTCCTGCTCCTCGGGGCGAATTATCGCGATCAGGGGCAGCGTCGGGCCTGGCTGATCGGTTTTTCCGGCTATCTTTGCACCGGGCTTGTCATTCTCCTGACCATTCACCGCATGGGGGGCGTTATCTCCCCTTATTATGTCGGTTTGATCGTGACTATGACCATTTATACGGTTATCGCCCCATTGACCACCACCCAGACCTTGATCAGTGGTTTTACCCTGGTGGTGGTGTACCTGTTGTCCATGGTCGTTGTTGGATCGCTCGCTCCTCATCAACTGTTGAACCTGTTCAGTAACCTGTTCTTTATGGGGTGTTTCGTCTTAATCGCCGCCACCCAGAGTTGGACCGATACCGCTGCCAGAAAGCAGGAATGTATGTTGCGAACCGCGGAAAATGAAGCGGCAGCCGCTTTGGCCCGGCAGGCGGGCACCCTGGAGCATGAAGTCAAGCGGCGAACCGAGGAGCAGCGGACGACGGAACAGCGGTATCGAATTTTGTATGAGGCCATTGCTGACGCTGTTGTCCTTGTTACTCCGCAGGGTGCCATCCTCCAGGCCAACAACTCCTATCTGCAGTATTTTGGCGGCGGGGCCGGATCGGAGTGCCGGTCGTTTTTCGATGCGGTCAATGCGCAGGATCGGGAAGCGGTGCAGAACGTGTTGCTCTATGCCTTTGAACGGGAGGTGCCGTTGTCTGCCTGGCAGGTAACCCTGTGGTCGGATCAGGACCACCCGGTTGCGACGGAAATCAGCGGTACACTCCTCCGCCGTGGAACGAAAAAACTTGGTGTGCAACTGGTCATTCGCGATATCGGTATCCGGAAGCAGCTGGAAGATAAACTGATAGTTTCGCTGAGCAAGGTCAGGCAGACTGAAAACGCAGCGATCCTCGCCCTGGCTAAATTATCGGAATATCGGGATCTCACGCCTGGACATCACCTTGAGCGTATTCGGGAATATTGCAAGGTGCTGGCCAGTGAGCTGGCTCGTCATCCCGAATATCGTGGTGAAATTACCCCGGAGTACATCCAGTACCTGTATCAGGGTGCGATTCTCCACGACATCGGCAAAGTAGCCCTCACCGATGAGATTCTCGAAAAAAACAGTCCGCTGACCGAGCAGGAAGAGCAGTGCCTGCGTGATCATACGCTGGCCGGCGGCAATGTCATTCAGGCCATGGAAGAAGAGGCTGGTGGTTCCGGCTTCTTATCGCTGGCTAAAAACATTGCGTATTTCCATCATGAACGATGGGACGGCAAGGGGTATCCCTATGGGTTGCGAGGCGTTGGCATTCCTTTGGAGGCCAGAATCATGGCGCTGGTCGACACCTATGAAACATTGACCGCCACCAGTGAAAAAAAGAGGGGCTTGCCCCATCAGCAGGCTTTTGATCGGATTCTCGCCAGTGCCGGCGAGCAATTGGACCCCATGCTGGTCCAAGCTTTTGTCGCGGTGCAGGAATCCTTTGCCCGGATAGGCGCTGAACTCGCGGAAACCGGGTGAAGGGGGCAGGGGCCTTAGTGCGTGCCGGTGTAACGGTCATGCGCGGCGCCCTTGACCTTGGCAACGGTTCTGCAATATTTCCCTTGCCGTTCGAAACCAAATACACTACAACCACTCAGAATTACCTAATACAAGCGCCTTGCAGTAGAAAGCATCTCTCGCAGGGCAAACTATTTGATTGTTCGAGATTGCGACAGCGAGTATCCTAACGGAGGAGTGAATTATGAAAGAGAATATGATGCGTACTCCGCTTATCAAATCGGCGGTTGTGCTGCTGTTTTTCGTCCTGCTGGCTTACCTGACCAGCGCTTCTCCCGAGGGAAGCGTCATGAATTCGGTGGGCCTGATCATTATCGGCGCGTTCCGGTTTGTACAGTGGCTCATCGCCATGGCCATCGGCTTGGCGGTCTGTATCGCCTTTCTCATCGGGATCTTTCTTTTTGCCGTTTATCTGGTCAACAAGGAGAGCGCGGCTACGATGTACGCAGGAGTCAAGCGCTCGGTGGCCACCCTTTGTGCGCCGCTGTTTTCCCGGCTGGGTTCCTTTTCCTGCAAAGAATCCTTGTGCGCTCAACCCGTTACGCCTACCCAGCCTCAGCCGGTTCAAGTCGCGGTTGATACCGAGCAGCTCAAAGGCGAACTGCAGACAATCATTGTCGACGAGGTCAAGAAAGTTGCCGATAACCAGCAGGTACTCCAGGAGCGTTTTGCTGCCCTGAATGTCCAGATGCAGGCCATGGAGGAGAAAAGCTCCAGCTTTGCCGTCGCCGGTCAGCTGGAAGCCCTTGCCGGTGAGATTGCGGCTTCAGGAAAAGTCCTCGGGACGGTGCAGACTAGCGTCGCCACCCTGGAAGGCCAGTTGAGCAATACCGTGCAAAAGCTGCAGGCCATGACCCCGGAGGCCATGCTTGGCGATATCCCGGCGCGGCTGCAATCGCTTGAGCAGCAAGGGGATGGTTTCGATCCCCAGCCGCTCACCGAATCCCTGCAAACCTTGCAAAAGGAAATGGAAGAGCTCAAGAAAAAGAATACCGGTGGAGGCAGCAAGGCCAGGAAGAAATCCTGAGCCCCGCCGCCGGGTCTGTGCCCGGTCGGCGAGCTGCAACAATTCGAGCCATCCCGCATCGTGCGGGGTGGCTCTTTTTTTTTACCAGAAGGCCTTCATTTGGGCAGCAGTTCTTTGAAGTACTCAATGGACGGGAACTGACAGGAATATTGCACTCGCTGCCGGCTGCTGGGACGTGCGACGAACAACAGGTGGCCCATGCCGTAAGTCTGGGCTGAGCAGAGTACCTTCTCGGTATCATCAACCAGCAGGGTTTTGGTTCTGTCAAAATGCAGCATTTGTTCCAGCCGTTCCCAAAAGTGCGGATCTTCTTTGGCCAACCCAACCTCCTCCGCGCAGACAACTCGGTCAAACCAGGGACCGATGGCCGTTTTCTCTAGCTTAATCGATAAAGTGCTGGAGTGGGCATTGGTAACCAGATACAGCTTCTTCTTGGTTTTTATACAATATTCCAAAAATTCGACAACATACGGGTGCACGCCGATAAGGTGGTTGATGTGACGAAGATACGTGGGATGGGGTGGAAGCCAAAGGTGTCGATGGACGAGGGGATTGGTTTGGCTTACGACTGGTTTTTGAAGAACGCGCCTGAAGCAAAGAGCTGAACGAATG
>CAIMMA010000198.1 GCA_903842475.1 uncultured bacterium | reverse complement strand
GGTGGCCTCGGCGAACTTGACCTTACCCTGTTCCAGGCGATCGACAACGTCGTTGAAGGCTTCGGGAGCGGTCACGATCTGGAAGGAATCATCCTCCTCCACCACATCCTCGGCACCGGCCTCAAGGGCCAGATCCATCAACTGCTCTTCGGTGACCCCTGCCTTGTCCACCGACAGGGTGCCTTTCTTATCGAACATATAGCCAACACAGCCGGACTCACCGAGGTTGCCCCCGCTCTTGGCGAAGAAGTGGCGAATGTCCGCCACGGTCCGGTTCTTGTTATCGGTCATGGTCTCAACCAGCACCGCAACGCCGCCGGGCCCATAGCCCTCATAGAGTATTTCTTCGTACACCGCGCCGTCGAGATCGCCGGTTCCTTTTTTAATGGCCCGGTCGATATTCTCTTTGGGCATATTTTCACCCTTAGCGGCAGTGACCGCACTGCGCAACCGGGGATTCCCGTCGATATCCCCGCCGCCCATCTTGGCAGCGATGGTGATTTCCTTGATCAATTTGGTGAAAACTGCGCCGCGCTTGGCATCATTGGCCCCTTTCTTGCGCTTTATCGTGCTCCATTTCGAATGTCCCGACACGGTCCGACTCCTTCAGTAGATAATATCGTCAAATTTGCCTGTAATAAAAAAAATCACCCCACCCGACGAAAACCCCGGCCAAGCACAAAAACTTCCCGGCTTTCCGAACGCGAGCTTTTGGGTTTCACCACTTTCACGGTTGCAAAAAACGGTTTGCAGCTTTGCAAAAATTCCGGGAAGTCCTCTCCCTGAAAGACCTTCATATACAAGGTGCCGTTTTCATGCAAAAACAACGAGGATAATTCGAGCACCCGGTGCGCCAGCCTGAGCGATTGCTGGTGATCAGCATACTGGCTGCCCGTGGTTCGGGGGGCCATGTCGCTGAGCACCACATGGAAACCCGGCCAGTGCTTTTTCAGATAATCGACGAATTCCTCCGAGTATACATCATAACAGAGCCAGTTAATTTCGGCATGGGGTTTTTGAATCGGGAGATCGGTGCGCTGCAGGTCGACCGCCACCACCACGCCTTTCTCGCCAAGAATGGAGGCGGCATACAGGCTCCAACTGCCGGGATGGCACCCCAGATCCAACACCCGCTGTCCGGGTTTTAAAAACTTATGTTTAAGCTGCGCCTCTTCCAGCTTATACACCGACCGCGCCGGATAGTTTTCCTTTTTTGCTTTTCTAAAGTAGTAATCCTGTTCGTCACGCATCGTGTTCCCCTTCCCCCCGGCCGGTCAGCTCGGGATCACTCGTTAATAGTATTTCAGCCAACTGCAAAGCTTCGGCATAATCGGTCACTGTCCCCTCCATCCGCGCTTCCTCAACGGCCCCTAGAATCACTTTGAACATCGGGCTGGGGGAAAGCTTTAGAACCTTTATCAAATCCTTGCCGGTGAGCAGCGGCGGAGCGGACCGAACCGGTTCGACATGATTGGTCCTGACCTTTTCCAGATGCAGAAACAAATCAACCAGCTCCCGTTCCATCCCGGCTATTCGCTCAACGCCCTGTCCAGCCAGGGCATCGGCCATGCTCAAAAGAAAAAGACCCGGCAATTCGCCGCCAGCCTTCCTGATCATCCTGATTCCCGCCCGCAGGGTCAGGTTGCCCCCACGGGCTACATTGGCCAGATGAAACGGCCGCATGTGGCCGGCGATCAACTGCGCGACCCGCTCGGTGTCCTCATTGGACCAGCGCAACCGCCGAGCAAAGGCGCAAAACAGTTTGGCCCCGACCAGATCATGGTTATAAAAGGTGATCCGACCTCCTTTATCATCCCTGACGGCACAGGTGGCCGGTTTGCCGAGATCATGGAGCAAAGCCGCCCACTTCAGCCGCAAAGGCTGCCGGTTACCGGCAAGATAGGCCGCCATCGCCTCGCCGCACGCTGAAAAATAGGCCTGAGGGGCTTCGACAATCCGCTCCATCTGCCGCAACGTTTCGAGATTATGCTCCCAGACATCCAGATGGTGGCTCTTCGGTTGCGCCATGCCGGCCCCAGCCGCCAGCTCCGGGATCACGTCCCACAGCAGCCCGGTGGACGCCATAAGGGCAAAGGCCCAGTGGCCTTGGGGCGAGGCCATGGTACAATCGAGTTCATGGGCGATGCGCTCCGGGGCCACGGCAGCCACCAAACCATGCTGCCGTCGTACCAGCTCCAGCGTGTCATCTGCAACGGCGAAATTGAGACTGGCGGCAAAACGAAAGACCCGCAGCAATCGCAGCGGATCACTGCGAAAACTCTCGGGACCGGTCGTCCGGATCCGCCCCTTGGCCAGATCCTCCCTGCCGCCGGTGGGATCGAGCACCGGAACCATCGCTTCGGTGGCCCCATTCCGATCCGCCAGGAGAGGATCAATCCGGATTCCCAACCCATTGACGGTCAGGTCCCGCAGGGTCAAGTCCGCAAGAATGCTGGCCGCCCCTTGCCGAAACGCCGAAAAATCGATAGTGACCTGCCGACTGACCACCCGGGCCACATCCTCAACTCGCCCCAGGTCCACATAGGCCCCGCCGGTCCGGGCCGCAAGCTTTTCGGCCCAGAGCTTCGCCCCCACGGGAACGGTGAGGTCGATGTCGGCCGGAGTCATCCCCAGGAGGAGATCGCGCACCACCCCGCCGGCCAGGTAGACCTCGCCCCCCAGTTCATGCCAAAGGCACCCCAGATCGGCCTGCAGCCAGGACGGCAGAACCGCCAGAATCTCCCGCCCGCTTAAATGTTCAGGGACGCAATCCATGGCCATTACATCCGCCACTGCTGGCACACCGCTTCCGCCAAAGGACCGAACATCCCGCTGGTAACCGTGTCGCCGCGGTCGATGATCACCTCGGCCTCCATCGGTGCGCCCTCCATCTTTTTGCCATAGCGGACCACGATCCCGGCCAAACTGCGGAGCACCTCGCCTTCGCGCGCATCGGCCACCTTCAGGCCTCCATAGCGCAAAAGACCAAGGGGGCCGGAACGCTCGGGCATCCACAGCAGCCAGTCATCGGGTCCTCGCAGCGCGGTGAGTTGCTGGTTCTCCCGTTCATTGCGGCCGAGAATGAACCAGACATCCTCGCCGAGTTTAAACTGGCGACCGATGACCAGCAGCCTGAAATCATCGGCAATACGCTCTTGTTGCCCAAAGGAGAAGAGACCGTCATGGAAATGCCGGATTCTCGAGGCCAGATTGACATCGGTGAGCATGCAGCCCCCTGCCGGGGTCGGATAATCGGTAATCCCCAGCTCTTTGGCCAACAGTTTCTGCTGCCGCCGGCTCCGGCCGGAAAACCCATAGAGCCGTTCTCGGTCAACCAGGCCCTCCAGTTCAGCCTCGGTCGGGTTCATCAGCTTGGCGCAAAGCGGCCGCAGCAGCAGACCGGTACAGCCGGAGTCGCGCTCGATCACCCGGAGGGTATCCCGTCGCTGCGACATCGGCCGTTGCCCCAGCACCTCGCCGGTGATCAGGAAGGAGGCCCCATAGGTGGCCATGAGTTCACGGGCCTTGGTCAGCATGATGATTTTGCAGTCGATGCAGGGATTGAAATGTTTGCCGAAACCGTGGGCCGGGTTATCGAGCATGCGCAGATACCCCTGGCTGATATCGATGACCGCCACCTCGAGGCCGTACCGGCGCCGCATGGCCTGCACGTAGTCGTCACGGTCAGCGAGCAGATCGCTGTCAAAAAAAGGGGTGATGAATTTGAGGGCCACCACCCGCACGCCCTGGTCGGCCACCACCCGGCAGGCAAGAATCGAATCCAGACCGCCGGAGAACAGGCCTAGTGCCGTTCGCGGCCTCATGCGGATTTTCTCTTGGCCTTGCGCTCGATCAGCTCCCCGGCATAGGCAAGCGTCTGGGCGGTCGGTTGTTCGCCGCCGAGCATCCGGGCAATCTCGCGGATTTGTCCGTCTTTTTCCAGTGGGGCGATCACGGTGCGGGTCCGGCCATCCTCCACCCGCTTTTCCACCTTGAAATGGAGGTCGGCGCAGGCGGCGATCTGGGGCAGATGGGTGATGCAAAACACCTGGTGATGCCCGGCCAGCTCACTGATTTTGACGGCCACCGACTCGGCGGCCTGACCGCCGATGCCGGCATCGATCTCGTCGAAGATGACCGTATCCACCTGGTCACGTCGGGCCAGCAGACATTTCATCGCCAGCATCAGGCGCGACAGCTCGCCGCCGGAGACGATCTTGGCCAGCGGTTTGGGAGGCTCGCCGGGATTAGCGGAAAAGAGAAACTCCACACTGTCCCGACCGGTACCGTGAATCCCGTCCATCCCCAATCCCTCCGGCTCGGTCACCGCTGCCCGGAAAACTGCCTGAGGAAAGCTGAGCGAGACCAGCTCGCTTTCCATATTGGCCGCCAGCTTACGAGCCACTTCCCGGCGCGCCTGGGTCAACTCGGCGGCCTTGAGCAAGGCCTCGGTGGAGATCTCCTCGACCCTGAGCTCGGCCTGGGCAATCTGCTGCTCCAGGCTTTCCAGCAGGTCAAGTGTTGCCCCGGCCTGCTCGGCAAAGGCCAGCACCTCGGCCAGCGTCGGCCCGTACTTGCGCTGCAGCTGTTTCAGATCGGCCAACCGTCCGGAGATCACATCGAGCCGGGAAACATCCTTGGGAATCGCATCGAAATACTTGTGCACACCGGTGGCCAGGTCCTCGAGCTCAAACCCCACGGACCTGATCTGCTCGACCAGCGGACCGAGCCCGTCGTCAAGCACCCACGCCTGCTCCATGCTTTTGCGAACCTCGACCATTGGACCGCTGACCGTATCGGTCAGCAGCCGCCTGGCGCTGCCGACCAGCCGGATCAAGGTATCGGCGGCTTTCAGCTGTTCCCGTTCCCGCAGCAGCTGCTCGTCTTCCCCCAGCTCCGGCTGGCATTTGCGGATCTCTTCGAGTTGAAAGGCCAGGAAATCGCGCTGCTGTTCCTTGTCCTGCTCCTTTTCCTGCAGCTGCCGCAACTCTGAGCTGGCCTGCTGCCAGCGCCGAAACAACCGGGTAAATTGCTCCCGCAACCCCCAGAGTTCTCCGTAACTATCGAGATAATCGAGGTGGTTGCGGGCATTAAGCAGTTGCTGATGGTCGTGCTGACTGGCGATATTGATCAACCCGGCGGTCAGTTCACCGGCCAGCCTGGTGGTGACCGATTGATCGTTGACGTAGATTCGGGATCGCCCTTCCCGGGTCAGCACCCGCCGAACCAGGCAGGCGCCGCCGTCCTGCAGCGATTGCTCGGCCAGCAGTCCATTGAGCTCTGCATGATCCGGACGAATGGCGAAAACCGCCTCGATGCTGGCCTGCTCGCAGTCGTTGCGCACCCAGGAAGTGGCCCCCCGCCCGCCGGTGAGCAGGTTGATGGCCTGAAGGATAATGGATTTGCCGGCCCCGGTCTCGCCGGTCAGCACGATCAGCCCGGTTTTCTGGGCCGAAAGGTCAAGGGCAAGGGTATCGATCAGGGCCAGATTCTGTACACGAAGTTCCTGCAGCATGATTCATTATTGGTCAAAAAGAAGGGGCAAGGGAGATCGACATTCCCCTTGACGCCCAGGGCTTAAGAATGTATCGTATTGAAGATACATGTAAAAATCAATAGTCCGGAGGGACGACATGACAGAACCTCTACAACTCAGCGCCAGCCTGGAAGATTACATCGAGGCCATCTATCATATCATTACCGAAAAACAGGTGGCTCGGGGCAAAGACATCTCCAAACGGCTGGCGGTGAGCGGCGCCTCGGTCACCGAGGCCCTGCGGGCTCTTGCCAAAAAAGGACTGATCAACTACGCCCCCTACGAAGTCATCACCATGACCAAGGAAGGGCAATGCGTTGCCGAGGATGTCATCCGTCGCCACAACGCCCTCAAACAATTTTTCACCGATGTTCTGGCCATTGAGGAAACGCTTGCCGAGCAAGGCGCCTGCAGGATCGAACATACCGCCCCGCAGAAAATCATCAACCGGATGGTGGAGTTTATCAAATTCCTGGAGGTTTGTCCCCGTGGCGGCAAAGATCTGATCAGCGGGTTTGCCAACTTTTGCCAGGAAGGCCACCCTCGCACCGGCTGCGCCTCCTGCTTGTCCCACTGCCTGGATGATCTCCACAAAGAAAAAACCCGCGACTAAGCGGCGAACCCGACCCAACAAGACCGGTTGCCCAGTCGCCTGATTGCTGGTCGCCTATATTAGCACAACCCCCAACCGGTGCAATGGATACCTCATCTTTCCCCCTGTTCCTTCAAGGTACCTGACCGCATATGCCTGTCTATGAATTCTCAGCCCTGACCAGTGCAGGAAAAAAAACCAAGGGCATCATCGAAGCCGATTCGCTGACCGCCGCCCGGCAAAAAATCCGCGGCCAGGGTCAGTATCCGGTGGAGATCAAAGAAACCACCACCCGGGCCATCTCCACCAGAATGCCCCTGCTCTCGATGCAGCTGGGACAGACGGTGAAACAGCAGGAGATTCATGTCGCCACCCGCCAGCTGGCCACCCTTATCGGTGCCGGCATCCCCCTGGTGCCGGCGCTCAACGGTTTGATCGAGCAGACCGCCAACCGCTCCTTCAAAACCATTCTCGCCCAGATCAAAGACGCGGTCAACGAGGGCAACTCCCTGACCTCGGCCCTGACCGAACACCCCAAGCTGTTCTCCAAAATATACATCAACATGGTTCGCGCCGGCGAAGCCTCCGGCTCGCTCGACGTGGTGCTCGACCGGCTGGCGGAATTCGGCGAGACCCAGCATGCGCTGCGTTCCCGAATCAAAGCGGCGATGCTCTATCCCCTGTTCATGGCGGTGGTCGGGATTGTCGTCCTGTTCCTGCTGATCACCTTCATCGTGCCGAGCATCACCTCGGTATTCGAAGGCACCAAGCAGGCCCTGCCGTTGCCCACGATCATCCTCATCGGCCTCAGCTCCTTTCTTAAACAGTTCTGGTGGGCGGTGCTGCTTGCCGCCCTGGGAGTCATCGCGGCAGCCCGCTGGTATGTCGGCACGCCGGTTGGCCGACAGCGCCTTGATCTGCTCAAGCTGTCGCTGCCGGGCATCCGCGATCTCAGCATCAAAACCGCCTCCGCCCGATTCGGCCGCACCCTGGCCAGTCTCCTGCAATCGGGGGTTTCGCTGATCACCGCCCTGCAGATTGTCAAAAATATCGTCAACAACGTCGTCTTGGCCGACCTGATCAACGAGGCCTGCAACGAGCTGGAAAAAGGACAGAGCCTGTCCCAATTCTTCCGGGGCAACCAATGGTTCCCGCCCATGCTGGTGCAGATGATGGCGGTGGGGGAGCAGAGCGGCACCTTGGACAAAATGCTGGCCAAGGCGGCGGACAGTTACGAGAAAGAGGTGGAGACCAAAATTCTAGCGCTGACTTCGATGATCGAGCCGGTGATGATTCTGTCCATGGGGTTAGTGGTCAGTTTTATCGTGGTGTCGATCCTGCTGCCCATCTTTGAAATGAACCAGCTGATCAGGTGACCCGGAAGACCTCTTCCAGCGTGGTCAGGCCGGCCAGCACCTTGCGCAGCCCGTCCTGGCGCAGGGTGGTCATGCCGGTCGACAGTGAGGAAAGCGCCTGCTTCTTGATCTGCCCGGCATCGGAGGTGGTCAAAATCACACTCTTCATCGCCGGGGTCAGACCCATCAATTCGAAAATCCCGATCCGTCCCTTGTAGCCGGTCTGCAGGCACGCGGCACAGCCCACCCCCCGGAAAAGTTCCCGGCCGGCAAATTTAATCGGCGAAAGCCCCACCCGTTCCAGGTAGGTATTGGAGGGGACATAGGCCTCCTTGCAATGGGGGCAGATTTTGCGCACCAACCGTTGCGCCATGATGGCGTTCACCGAGGAAGACACCAGGAAGGGCTCCACCCCCATGTCGATCAACCGGGTGATGGCGCTGGCCGCATCGTTGGTGTGCAGGGTGGAGAACACCAGATGGCCGGTGAGGGCCGACTGGATGGCGATCTCGGCGGTCTCGACATCGCGGATTTCACCCACCAGAATCACATCCGGATCCTGCCGCACAATCGTCCGCAGCCCGCCTGCAAAGGTGAGCCCGATCTTGGGGTTGACCTGCATCTGGCTGATGCCGTTCATCTGGTATTCGATCGGGTCTTCGATGGTAATGATGTTGATATCGGGGTTATTGAGAATCCCCAGAGCCGAGTAGAGCGTGGTGGTTTTGCCGCTGCCGGTCGGGCCGGTCACCAGGATGATGCCGTGCGGGGCCTTGATCAGCTTCATGAAATGGTTGAGATCATCCCGGGACAGTCCCAGCGACTGGAGCGGCACCAGCGAACTCGACTTGTCGAGCAACCGCATCACCACCCGCTCGCCGAAGGAGGTCGGCAGGGTCGACACCCGGATGTCGATGTTTTTATCGGCAATCCGAATCTCGATGCGCCCATCCTGGGGCAGCCGCTTCTCGGCGATATCCATCTTGGCCATGATCTTGATCCGGGAGATCAGCTTGCCCTGCACATGCCGAGGCGGTGAATACATGTCGTAAAGGATGCCGTCGACCCGTTTGCGGATCTTGATCCGATCCTTGTAGGATTCGATATGGACGTCGCTGGCGCTGTCCCGAACCGCCTGGGACAGCACCAGGTTCACCAGTTTGATGACCGGGGCGTCGCTGGTATCGTCGAGCAGATCCGACGTCTCTTCGATCTCGGAGAGGATACTGTCCGGGTCCTCCTCGCCCATATCCTGCATGACCTGGTCGGCGACCCCCTGCCTGGTGGTATCGTAGGCGGCATTGATAGCCACAAAAATCTCGCTCTGCGGGGCCAGCAGGATTTTGATCCCTTCCCATTGGAGCAGCCGCTGCAGATCGTCGACCTGCTGGAAGTAAAAAGGTTCGGCCACGGCGATATACGATGCTTCCGGGGTGGCAATCGGAATCATCTTGAATTTTTTGAGAAAACCGATAGGAACCCGGGGCGCAAAAAACGGTTCGAAGTGGGTCGGCAGGGTGTGCACAACCTCAAGGCCGCACTGCAGACTACGGGCGCCGAGCAGGTCGTTTTCCGTAAGCTTGCGCAGCCCGATCAGGATTTCACCGATACGCCCGCCTTTTTCACGCTGGATGGCCAGGGCGGCAACAATACTGTCATCGGTCACCCCGCAGGTTTCTTTGAGAATCTCACCCAAAAGACGCATCGGTCATACCCTCGCGGCGGCCATTGAAAGGAGGAATTGCATGTTGCTCTCCAGCAGTGCGCCTTCGTTCACTTTCCGATTGTACCACTTTGCCCCAGGCGCTTGAGGCTTTCCCGGGCAACCAGATGGAGCGGGTCCTCCTCGGCCTGCCCCGCCTGACCAACTTTGGCGGCGGGCAAAGCCAGCACCTTGCGGTACAACGCCACCGCCTCGGCTTTTTTCCCTTCCCGTTCACAGACAATGGCCAGATTGATCATGGCGGCACCGTTTTCCGGGTCAACCTTCAGGGCCTGATTGAAATACTCCCTGGCCCTGGCCAACTCGTTCTTTTGCAGTTTATCAAAGCCGATATCCGAAAGCGCCATGCTCCGCGCCGGATTTGAGGTCGGATGAAAAAACTGATCGGCGGTGTCGCCGGGCACCTTGTGGATGCTTTCCATGTTCTCCCGTTTTTGCTGATAGATATCGGCCAGCTCAGCAGGATTTTCCACAATATGAGGGGTAATAAAAATATAGAGATTGGTCTTTTTGTGACTGTCGCCGCGGGATTTGAATAGCCACCCCACCAGCGGGATATCCCCGAGCAGCGGGACCTTGTATTCACCGCTGGTGGAGTCCTGGCCGATCATGCCGCCGATCACCACGGTCTCTCCATTATGGATCACCACGGTGGTATCCGCGGTGCGGGTAAAGGTGGTGGGCGTGGCGGTCAAATCCGTGCCCTTGAGCTTGATCACCTCAACCCCGATTTCCAGTCGAATGACCTCTGCCTGATTGACCTGGGGGGTGATGGTGAGGCTGGTGGCCACGTCTTTATATTCGTAATTGGTGTAATTCTGCAGCTCGCTGCCGATGGGGGTATTCTTGCTGGTGATATAGGGGACGTTCTCGCCGACCTTGATCTTGGCCTTTTTGTTGTCGGTGGTCAGGATTTGCGGGGTGGCGATCACATTGATATCGTCATCCTTTTTATAGGCTCTGACCACGGCCCCCAAATTGGGAAAGGTGACATCACCGATCTTAATGCCCTTTTTCAGCACGCCCAAGGAAAAACCGGCGGGCAACGATCCCGGATCCGAGGTCATCTGATTAAGGGTGTCGTAGGGTTTGGCTTCATTGCCGCTGAACCCGGCGATCACCGAGCCGTCGCCATCGGACCATTGCACCCCGATGGCAAAATCCTTCTGCACATTAACCTCCATGATCAAGGACTCCAGGTACACCATTCGCCGGGGAATATCGAGCTTCTTAATGACATTCTCCACCGTCTGATATTCTTCCAGCGGGCCGGTGACGATCAGCGCGTTGGTCGACTTATCCGCAACAATCTTGACTTCCTTGGAAATGGCCGGGACCGAGGGGGTGCTGCTGGCGGCGCCGGCGGCTTTCTTGCCGGCCTGATCGTCGGGCAGACTCATCAGGACCTTGACCAGTTCCTCGGCATTGGCGTGCTGCAGATAGATAACCCGCAGATTGCCCTCCCCCCTGGGCACGTTCGTGTCCAACTTGGCGACGAGGTCTCGAACCCGCTTTACCGTTATCTTGGATGCAAAGACAATCAAGTCGTTGGTCCGTTCAGCAGGAATAATCTTGACCGTTTCCGGACGAGCGCCTTTTTGCGGGCCGGCGGTAAACAGCTGACTGATGGATTTGGCAATCGTTTCGGCCGAGGCATGTTTCAGGGGAATAAGGGCGAGCTCTTCACCGTCCGAAGGCACGTCTACGGCCCTGATAATATCGAGCAGGCGGGAGATGTTGGATTGAAAATCGGTGATCATGAGCATGCCCGAATTGGCATGGGCGATCAGCACGCTGTTCTTGGAAACCAAGGGCGCCAGCATATTTTTCAGTTCTTCGGCATTGGCGTGCTTCAGGGCAACGAGTTGGGTGACCACCTTGTCGTCGGCCGAGGGGGCGTCGCCGGCATGGACGGTGGCGATATTTTTGGACCGCGCCTGGACCGACGGTACAATTTTAATCACCGACCCGCTGGGGATGGCGGCAAACCCATGCACCTCAAGGACCGATTCAAACACCCGGTAGGCATCGTCCTCTGAAATCCGGGTGGGCGAGATGATGGTCACCTTGCCTTTCACCTCTCGATCGACGATGAAATTCTTTTGGGTCAGTTCACTGATATACTTAATGAAAAGATTAATATCGACATCGTTGAAATCGATGGTGACAAAGCGTTGCGCCCCGGGGCTCTGGGGAACGGCTTTGGGAGCGGCCGCCAGCAGGGTCGAAGTGGCACAGAGCAGCACAAGCAAGGAGAGCGCCCGGATCATCGCGGCAATAAGAGATCGCTTCATAAGCATTCACATAGGTGAGAATTGACCGATTCGAGATTCGGCAACCCGTTCTTGTTCATTTTCCATGGGGACCGCCGCCGTATTGGCCGCCGCCTCTTCATTGCGCCTTCTGCCCCGCAGCGCCGTCCTCGACGTTGCCAGAGGCGGGCGCCTCTTCCTCAGTGACGGGCCGGTTGTCTTCCTGCGGCATCGGCCCTCCGGCGGGTACGGGTGCGCCGGTGTTCGCCGGCACCGAGGTCGCAGGGGATGAATTGCGGAAACTGATGCGCCGACGCGGCAAGGCCTCCGGCACCCGCTGTTCGCTGGTTGCTTCCGCCCGTATCTCCGGCGTCCGGGTTTCAGCGGTCGGGGAAGATTCCTGCTGCGGTCCGCCGCTCTCCGGCTCCCTGATCGTGAGGATTTCTTCCCGGCCATTCACCTGGAGCACCACCTTGCCCCGGCCTATCCTGGTAATGAGTGCGCCATGCAGCTCACTGCCAACATGGTAGATATCCTCCACCTTCGCTTTTTCATCACGTATAATCGCCCGGGCATCATCTTTGCTGCCGGAGACGGTACCCAGCAGCACCAACCGCATCTTGGTTTCCGCCAGGTCTTCGAGATCGGTCTGGGTTTGCTCTCCGGCAGGCTTCCCTCCCGATTCCGGGGCGGCTTTAAAAATATTCCTGGCCATGATACTGGCATGCTCGTTTTGGGCCGGCACAGGCTCACTGGCTTTCTGGACCGGAAGTGCAGCGGGGGCGTTCTGCTCGACGGGGATCGACCCCTGCAGTTTTTTCTCGACCCGTCCGTACCACAAAGTCACCCCTGCAAAAACAAAAAGGGCTATGAGCGCCAATCGGCCGAAAACTTT
>CAIMMA010000197.1 GCA_903842475.1 uncultured bacterium | reverse complement strand
TGCCGTCGCCGACCACGATCCCCGCACTCTCCTGGCCGCGGTGCTGGAGGGCGTAGAGGCCGAAATAGGCGAGTTTGGCGGCATCTTGATGGCCGAATACTCCGCAGATGCCGCACTCATGCCGGGGTTTTGCCGATGGTTCACGATCAGATACTTGCTCTTTCATAGCCACTGCCTACGATATTGTCAGGATGCTGCAAAAATCGAAAGGCACAAAGAACGATTCCTTGTGCCTGTACTTTTGTTGATCCAGTCATCTCAAGAAGGTTATTCTGAACCAGATAATAAGTTTTTTTTCAACAAAATATAGGCTACGCTGGCAGAATAATATGCTGCTTCGGATTAATCACCAATCAAACGACAGGAACCGATGACCATTCAACCGCTCAAACTGACCCAGACCGTCAAAGCCGCAGGCTGAGCTGCCAAGCTGGGCCCGGGGGACCTGGGCCGAATACTGTGCAACCTCGATCTGCCCCATGACCCCAATCTGCTGGTGGGCACGGCCACCTGCGACGACGCCGGGGTCTACCGCCTCGATGCGACCACCGCGCTGATCCAGACCGTGGATTTTTTCACGCCGATCGTCGACGATCCTTATGACTTTGGCCGCATCGCCGCGGCCAATGCCCTGTCGGACGTCTATGCCATGGGCGGCCGGCCGCTGCTGTGCATGAACATCCTCTGCTGTCCGGTCAAGACCATGGACCACTCGGTGTTCCGCCGGGTGGTCGAAGGCGGCCTGGACAAAATCAAGGAGGCCGGGGCGCTCCTGGTGGGCGGCCATTCCATTGAAGATGCCGAACTCAAATACGGGCTCTCGGTCACCGGCCTGGTCCATCCGGACCGGGTGCTGGCCAACAGCGGCGCCCGGCCGGGCGATGTGATCCTGCTCACCAAGCCCCTGGGCACCGGCATCCTGTCCACGGCCATCAAGGGCGGGCTCACCAGCGCCGAGACCGAGCGCGGCCTGGTGGAACTGCTGGCCACCCTCAACCGGCTGCCCATGGAAATCCTCAATGGGGACGACCGCCTGCGCGCCGGCGTCCACGGCTGCACCGACATCACCGGCTTCGGCCTGCTCGGCCATCTCCGCGAGATGGCGGCGGCCTCAGGGGTTTCCATCCACCTCGACCGCGACCGGCTGCCGATCCTGCCGGGAGTGCGCGATTTTGCCGACATGGGCATTATCCCGGAAGGATGCTACCGCAACCGGGAGTTTTATCAACAGTGGGTCCGTTCCAGCCTGCCGGAGATGGACAGCCTGGAGTTGATCGCCTACGACCCGCAGACCTCGGGCGGCCTGCTGCTCGCCCTAGAGCAGACGACGGCAGAGCGACTGCTCGCAGCGCTTGCGCGGCAGGGCTACGGGCCTGCCTGCGCCATCATCGGCACGGTCCGGGCCACGGACCCCGGCCTGCTGTTCCTCGCCTGACCGATTGCCCTGCGGATCTAACAGGAGGGCTCGGTCAGCAGGGCGATCAGCAGCCGGGTGAGATCGACCATGTCCTGCAGCTCCACCTGCTCGCTGGTGGTATGGACATGGGTCATGCCGGTGGCGACGATGGCCGTGGCCAGACCATGGCCGTTGAAGATGTTGGCGTCGCTGCCGCCCCCCGCCTTTTCATACACCAATTCCATGCCGATCGACCGG
>CAIMMA010000196.1 GCA_903842475.1 uncultured bacterium | reverse complement strand
GAGATGATAATGACCTCGTGGCTATTCCATTTGGCAAATGAAAAACAAATAATATAAACTTGAAAGTTATGAAGCTTGTACTAATGAAAACAATCCCCACAACCCTGGCAACCTGCCTCTTCCTTAGCGCCCAAACTTACGCTGCTACAGTGGAGAAAAAACCCAACATCGTCTATATCCTGGCAGACGACATGGGCTACGCCGACGCCGGATTCAACGGCTGCAAGCAGATAGAGACGCCGAACCTCGACCGCCTTGCCAAAGCAGGCACCATCCTCAGTTCCTTCTACGTCCAGCCGCTCTGTTCACCGACGCGTTCGTCGCTGATGACCGGCCGGTATGTCGCGCACACGGGCGTTTACACCATCGTCAGACCACACGCACCGTGGGGGCTGCCGCTGGCAGAGCACACCCTGGCGCAGGCGCTCCGGGAGGCGGGCTATGAAACTGCTATTACCGGCAAGTGGCACCTTGGCGAATTTCAACCCGCCTACCTGCCGACCAAGCGCGGCTTCGACCATCAGTATGGCTTGTGGTTCGGGATGATCGACTATTTCACCCACATGCGCGACGGAGAGCTTGACTGGCATCGCGATGACCAGCCCTGCCTTGATGAGGGCTACTCCACGCACCTCATTGCGAAAGAGGCCAGCCGTCTGATCCGCAACAGGGACACCAGCAAACCTCTCTTCCTTTACCTTCCCTTCAATGCCGTACATGGGCCGTTCATGGTGCCGGACAGTTACATGGCTCCTTATAGGAAGTTGTCGGAAAAACGTAAAATATATGCAGGCATGATGGCGGCTATGGACGAGGCCATTGGTCAGGTGGTGGCGACACTGGAGGAGCTACATATTCTCGACAACACCCTGATCATCTTTTCGAGTGACAATGGCGGACCATCTCCCGGCACCATAACTGACAACAGTCCTTTGCGCGGTGGAAAAGGCTCGATCTTAGAGGGCGGTGTACGAGTTTGTGCGTTCGCCTCCTGGCCCGGACACCTCCCTGGGGGCAAGGTGGTTGACCAGCCCGTCCACATCATCGACTGGTATCCGACATTGGTGAATCTGGCGGGCGGATCGCTGAAAAAATCGCTGCCGCTCGACGGCAAGGACATCTGGCCGGTGCTTGTTGAAGGTGCCAAATCCCCACACGACGCAATCTTACTTTCAGGAACCACCCCCGGCAAGGCAGCGGTGCGGGCCGGCGATTGGAAGCTGCTCCGTGGCGAGCGGGACACGACAAGCGTAAAACAAGGGAAGGGAGCAAAAGGCGACAAGGTAGAGGGATATCAGCTCTATAACCTGGCCGATGATCTTGGCGAGAAGAAAAACCTTGCTGCATCCCATCCGGAGAAACTGGCGGAGATGAAGAAGCATCTTGACCGATTGCTCAAGGATGCCGTCCCCTTCCCTAAAGCCGCGTCGCCGGAAAACCAGAAAGCTGGTTCGGAGGATTTGTAAGGTCTGGTGCAGGAAGAACAGAAATCAGATATGAAAACGAAAGAATCTACAAGATGAATGTATCAACCAAGAAGTATACAGCACTCTGCTTGATGGCCGGACTGGCCTTTGTAAGCAGCCTGGCATCCTCTGAGAACACTCAAAAGGCGAACAAGCCTAACATCCTCGTCATCCTTACCGACGATCAAGGTTACGGCGACTTGTCCGTGACCGGGAACCCAATTTTGAAGACACCAAATATGGACAGACTGGCTCGTGAAGGGGTGCAATTCATAAATTTTCATGTGGATTCCTATTGCTCCCCCACCCGATCCTCATTGTTGACTGGGCGTTACAGCCATCGGGTGGGCGGTTGGGGAACGATCAACGGTCGTAACATGCTGCGCGACGATGAAACGACGATGGCAAATGTTTTTCATCATAACGGATACATAACCGGTCTTTTCGGCAAGTGGCATCTCGGTACCAATTACCCTTACCGGCCTATAGACCGGGGTTTTGACGAGTGGCTCGGACATGGGGATGGCGGTACTGGCTGCACCACAGATTACTGGGGCAACGATCGGGTCAACGACCACTATATCCACAACGGCCGGTGGGAGGAAAAGCCGCGTGCAGGCTACGAGAATGATGTCTTTTTTGACGCGGCGATGCAGTTCATCGGCAACAATAAAAGCCGGCCCTTCTTCACCTACCTTGCGCTTTATAATCCGCATGGTCCGTGCAGTATTCCTGACCAGGAATGGGCGAAAAATTACCAGGGCGAGAAGGTGCCCGGCGATTTCTTTGCCAGCATCGTCCATATGGATGATAACCTTGGCCGGCTCCGCCAATTCCTCAGTAAGGAGGGTCTCACGGAAAACACCCTGCTCATTTTCCTTACCGACAATGGCACGGCGGAGGGAGACAAAGTCTTTAATGCCGGCATGCGTGGAAAGAAAGGTTCACCCTACGATGGTGGGCACCGCGTCCCGTGTTTCCTTTATTGGCCGGCGGGAGGACTCGATATGCCCCAAACCGTAACTCAGCTAACGGCTCATCTGGACTGGCTGCCAACATTGGTAGACCTTTGCGGATTGAAGCTGCCCGGACCGGTTACATTCGATGGAATAAGCCTGAAACCGTTGTTGGAGAAGAAGGACTCGTCCTGGCCGAATCGAACAATTGTGCTGGGCACCCCGAAAAACAATACCGGTGCAAATCCGCAATCGCCTGGATTTGGCCAAAACTGTGCCGTGATGACCGATAAATGGCGCCTGGTGAATGATAAGGAACTCTACGACATGACAAACGACCCGGGACAACTGCAGAATGTTGCCGGTGAGCATCCCGATGTTGTCAGTCAACTGCACGCATTTTATCAAAAGTATTGGGAGGATGTCAGTGCGCATGATAAGAGCTGGCGAGGTCGTCCCATCATCGGATCTTCCAACTTGCCTGAAGTTGAACTCTGTGCGGAGGATTGGTTCACAACTGAGGGAAATTGTCCCTGGAACCAAGGGGCGGTGGCTCTCGGCTCAGCCTCCTTTGGCAAATGGCCGGTGCGTTTTGCTGAAGCGGGGACATACCGGATCGAACTTCGCCGCTGGCCACGTGAACTGGATGCACCCATGGATGGAACGCCCGCCATCACTAAGACTGTTGATGCATGGCTGAATAGTCAACCTTTAAGCAATACGCTATACAACAGTACCTCAAAGGCGTTACCAGTGACCAGGGCACAACTTCAGATTGGTGAAAATGTGCAGGAAGTGAAGGTGGTACACGGGGACAGAGCGGCGATGTTTACCATGAAAGTCAAGGCTGGAATTTCCGACGTCTCAACCACGTTGTTTGACATTGGCGGCAAACCACTGTGCAGTGCCTTCTATGTGGAAATCCGGAAATTATGAACAGACCAGCCGGATACTTAAACAATACAGACAACGTTCTGCAAGCAAAGTATAGATTACGAAAGTAAAAGGGCAAACTATAGCAGGAAGTAGACTGACCGATAACTTTTGGGCAAACGACATTCTTTGGCAACTGAGTGTTTTGGCCTGTAACCTGGCCTCCTGCGGGTGCTCAAAAAGAGAAGAAAGTTCAAAAAACAGGCACGTCTGTTATTTATTGGTATATTGCCGTACTGGTCAGATTAACAAATTGCGGGCACTAAATAGAATAAT
>CAIMMA010000195.1 GCA_903842475.1 uncultured bacterium | reverse complement strand
CTTGGGTTGGTGCTTTGTCTTCCTACTTAACCGCTGAGACCGGTACGGTTCGTAAAAAATGGAAGAATAGGATTCCGGTAGCCCTGCTATACCCGAATATCTATTCCGTGGCGGTTTCCAATCTGGGTTTTCAACTGGTGTACTCCCTGCTCAACCAGCAGGAGGGGCTGGTCTGCGAACGTTTTGTGTATCCCGATGTGCAACAGCCGCTGCGATCGCTGGAGTCCTCCCGTCCGTTGACCGATTTCCCCCTGGTCTTCGGCTCCATCAGCTTTGAGCACGATTACCCCCGACTGGCCGCCATGCTGGCGGCGGGCGGAATCGAACCTTTTGCCGTCGAAAGATCGCAGGTAATACGGCGGGGTGATCCCCTGGTGGTACTCGGCGGGGTCGGGGTGTTCATGAATCCCGAACCGCTGGCCGGGTTTGCCGATCTCATGGTGATCGGAGAGGCGGAACCGTTGCTGGAACCGCTTGTCGAGTTGCTCGGCAGGTATGCAACCATGGACCGCAAAACCCTGCTCCACCTGATCGGCAGTACGCTGCCCGGCTGCTATGTCCCCTCTGGGTATCGGTTTTTCTATGCCGATACCGGCGAGGTCGAACGGGTCGAGGTCGACGCCGGCCTGCCGCGTCGGGTCGTCAAGGTGATCGCGCCGGAAATGGCACAGGCGGCCCATTCGACCCTGCTCTCGCCCGAGGCTGAATTGGGTATGTACATGGTGGAACTGGGGCGGGGGTGCAGCCGGGGCTGTCGTTTTTGTGCAGCGGGATTCATTTATCGACCGCCCCGCCTTTGGAGCGCCGACGCCATCCTTAAAGGGCTGGAGGACCGGCCTGAGCAACTGCAGCGCATCGGCCTGCTGGGCATGGAAATGGCGGCTGACGAAACCATTGACCGGATTGCCGCGTATCTCACCGCACACCAATGCGCGCTCTCTTTTTCTTCGCTCCGGGCGGATCGGATCACCGAGCAAACCCTCTCCTTGCTGGCTGCATCGCATTTAAAGAGCGTCGCCATTGCCGCTGACGGCTGCTCGGAACGTTTGCGATGCCTGATCAACAAAGGCTTGCGCGAAGAGGATCTTCTTGCCGCCGCCCAACGGCTGGTGGCCGCCGGGATCTTCCACCTCAAGCTCTACGTGATGATTGGCCTGCCCACCGAGACCTTTGAAGATCTGGACGAGTTGATCCGGCTGGTCGACCGGCTGCAAACCCTGATCCTTCCCGTGGGTAAGGCTCGTGGGCGGGTTTCGGAACTGACCCTTTCGATCAACTGTTTTGTGCCGAAGCCCTGGACCCCTTTCCAATACTGTTCGTTTGGCGGTCTTTCGCCGCAGCAGGCGCTGGAGCCGAGCAGTGCGCAGGCGCTTGTGGCGCTGAAGGAAAAAATCAGGTACCTTCGCAAGCTGCTGGGTGGTAAGGCGAATCTGCGTCTCAAGTTCGATTCTCCCGAGCAGGCCTTGCATCAGGCCGTCTATGCAAAAGCTGACCGGCGGCTCGGGCCGGCTTTGCTCGACATCGGCAGCGGCAGGTTTTCTTTTAAACAGGCCCTGCAGCGCCACCGGATCGATCCGTGGCAGGTGGCGATTCGGCCGCGGCGCCAAAATGAATCTATGTGCTGGGAGGTAGTGGATCATGGTATTCGTTCCGGATACCTCTGGGAGGAATTCGAAAAGGCGAAGGAAGGTGTCACGACCCGGCCCTGCGACCCGGCTCTATGCCGCCGTTGCGGCGTCTGTCAGGAAAATTCCTCGGCCTGAGGTCTCCCGGATATTGAAAAGAATCAAGTATGAGGGGAGCAGCAGCGCCCTTCTGCCTTTTGAGCTGGTCAAATATTTTGCCGTCACCTCGCTCCTGCTGATCCTCATTGCCTCTTTTGTACTCTCCTGGGTGATCGCCGATAACGCCAAGACCGTCCTGCTCCAGCGGAGCGAGGCCTATTCCAAGCTGTTCGCCGATAACCTCAATCGGCAGGTTTTTATCCAATTTGTTTTGCCGACGGTGGTCCGCTACGGGCGCATCGCCCTTTCGGAAACCGACCAGTTTGAACGCCTCGACCAGATTGTCCGCAATATCACCCGGGGGATGCGGATCGATTCGGTGACCATCTTCGAACCCAGCCAGAACAGGATTGCCTATTCCACCATCACCGAATCGATGGGAAAACGTGACATGGGCGGGCTGGAATACCAGAAGGCGGTCAAAGGGGAGAATAATTCGGTGCTGATTACCGGGGGCTCCCTGCTCAGCATTCTTCCCGGTGCGGCGGAGGTTTTCTGCACCTTGAAGACCTATGTGCCCTTTCGTCAGGAAAACCGACTGGGGGAACATACCGGCGAGATTATGGGGGTTATCGAAGTCGTCCAGGACCTCTCCGAGGATCTGGAAGCCATCATCCAGCTCCAGGGCCGGGTGATTGTCCTCTCGCTGACCATCATGGCCATCCTTTTTTCCATTCTCAGCATCATCGTGGTCAGGGCCAACCGGGTCATGGCGGAACGGGCGGAGGAACGGTTGCGGCTGGAAGAGCAGCTCAACGAGGCCCAGCGATTGGCTTCGCTGGGCAAAATGGTGGCGGCGGTGTCCCACGAGATCAAAAATCCTCTGGGCATTGTCCGTTCGACCGCTGAAATCCTGGGGAACCGGATCAGCAAGGTGGCCCCCGGCAACGAGCATCTCGCCCACATCATTGTCGAAGAGACGTCCAGGCTCGATACTATTGTTCGGGAGTTTCTCGACTTTGCCCGGCCTCGGGAGGCCAAGATGGCCAAAGGCGCCCTCAATGGGGTGGTTACGCGGGTCCTGCGGTTTATGGATCCGGAATTTAAACAGAAATTGGTGGTGGTCCATACCGAGTTGGCTGCAGACCTTCCCGATATCTTCATGGATAGTGAACAGATTTATCAGGTGGTCTTCAATATTGTGTTCAATGCCACCCAGGCCATGCCGTATGGCGGCGATATCCTGGTGCGCACCAAGGCGGCCCAGGACCCGTCCATGGTGGTTCTGGAGATCTCCGACACCGGCATCGGCATCCCGGCCGAAAAAATCGAACAGATTTTTACGCCGTTTTACACGGATAAGAACCGCGGCACCGGTCTGGGGTTGACCATCGCCAAGAACATCGTCGAAAAACATCAGGGCATGATTACCGTGACCAGTCGTGCGGACGAGGGCAGTGTTTTCAGCGTCGTTCTGCCGATCAATGGCGGCGAGTCGGCGATTTGAGGCCAAGCGGTGCTGCTGGTCGAGGAATCGGGTTTGGCGATCGGAGTTTGTATGATGTATGCATGGGGAGTCCTCCGCTGATGGCGTTGTTGGGACCGTTTTTTCTTCGGACCTTTTGGGGCCATGCCAATTCGCGCACCCATTGCTTGGAAGGATAAGGTTGCACCGGATGAATGTTGTCCATCAAATCAGGGTACGGTTTCCGCCGATCATCCTCCTGCTGGCCCTGTTGTCG
>CAIMMA010000194.1 GCA_903842475.1 uncultured bacterium | reverse complement strand
TTGCCGGGGCCCGGTTGGACATGGTTCGGCCGGGAATATCGCTCTACGGCTACTATCCGGACGGCCGGGCGGGCAAAGCCTCCGCCTCGCCACCCCTGCTGCAGCCGGTTATGCGTTTTGCCACCCGGGTCATCCAGGTGCGGCAGGTGCCCTCCGGGACCGGTCTTGGCTACAATCATCTCTATACCACCTCCCGCCCCTCAACCATTGCGATGCTGCCGGTGGGGTATGACGATGGCTATCTGCGATGCCTTTCCAACAAGGCACAGGTCTTGATCAACGGCGGAAGGGCGCCGGTGGTCGGTCGGATTTCGATGAATCTGACCATGGTCGATGTCACCGGCCTGGGCGCGGTTGAGGTCGGCGACGAGGCCGTGCTGCTCGGCCGTCAGGGCGAAGAGGAAATCACCGCCGATGATCTGGCCGAGTGGATGGACACCATCAGTTACGAGGTGCTCTGCCTCTTGGGCAAGTTGAACCAAAGGATGCTGGTGGCCTGAGCAGGGCCGTGGCCGCGCGGCATGAACAACCTGGCAGGCACGGGCATCAAGCCCTTGTCGTATTTTTTAGCTTTCTATTCATTCAATCTGCAGCATCATGATAAAATCACGAGTCAAAGAGATTATTGATCATTGTTTTGCCGAAGGCGTCCAGCAAGGCCTTTGGAGTGACGGGGCCGCCGGCCGCTATACCATCGAAGTCCCCAAGCGCGAAGGGCAGGGCGATTTCTCGACCAACTTCGCGCTGGTGGCGGCCGGGATCGACCGACGTAAGCCGCGGGAGTTGGCCGCGCAATTCGCCGAGCTGCTCACCGGGCATGCAATCTTTACGCGGGTGGAGATCGCCGGGCCCGGATTTATCAATCTCTTTCTCAGCAAAGACCTCTGGTCCACCGTCCTGGCCCCGATCTATCAGCAGGACGAGCGGTTTGGCTGCTGCAACATCGGCGGCGGCCGCCGGGTCCTGGTCGAATTTGTCAGCGCCAACCCCACCGGACCGTTAAGCGTTGGTCATGGGCGCAACGCCGTACTCGGCGACGCCATTGTCCGGGTGCTGGCCGCCGCCGGTTACGCGGTCCACCGCGAATACTATTTCAACGACGCCGGTCGGCAGATGCGGGTTTTGGGGGAATCCACCAAGGCACGCTATCTGGAATTGCTCGGCCTGGCCAACACCTTCCCAGAGGACGGATACCAGGGCGATTACATCTACGATATCGCCCGCCAGATGATTGACGATGGCGGCGACCGCTATCGGGACGCTGAAATCACCGTGTTCAAAGACCGGGCGAAACAGGCGATTTTTGCCGACATCGACGCCACGCTCAAGCGGATAGGTATCGGTTTTGACAGCTATTTCAACGAGCATACCCTGTACGAGGACGGTCGGGTGGACGAGGTGGTCGCTACCCTCCGGGCTAAGGGGCTGGTCTATGAAAAAGAAGGCGCCACCTGGTTCAAGACCACCGAGTTCGGGCAGGAGCAGGATCGGGTCATTATCAAAAGTACCGGCGAGCCCACCTACCGGCTGCCGGACATCGCCTACCATTGCGACAAATTCAAGCGCGGTTTCGACTGGATGATCAACGTCTTCGGTTCCGACCACATCGCCACCGTGCCCGACGTCCTTGCCGGCATCAGGGCGCTGGGCTATGACGATTCCCTGGTGACCGTGGTCCTTTATCAGTTTGTCACCCTGCTGCGCGACGGCAAACAGGTTAAAATGTCCACCCGCAAGGCCACCTTTGTCACGGTCGACGAGCTGGTGGACGAAGTCGGCCCCGATGCCCTGCGGTTTTTCTTCCTGATGCGCAAGCCCGACAACCTGATCGAGTTCGATCTCGATCTGGCCAAGAAGCAGAGCCAGGAAAACCCGGTTTTTTATGTGCAATACGCCCATGCCCGGCTGTGCAGTATCGAAAAACAGGCCGAGGAGCAGGGCGTGATCGCGGGCACTGCGGCTCCTGCCCTGCATCGACTCGTTGAACCCGAAGAGTATGCGCTGCTCAAGGCCATGGCCGAATACCCCCAGCTGGTGGCCGGGGCGGCAACCGACCTGGCGCCCCATCGGGTGGTCTTTTACCTGATGGAGCTGGCCGGGCAGTTTCATAGTTTTTACAATAAGCACAAGGTGTTGGGTGGCGATCCGGAACTCAGCCTGGCCCGCCTGTACCTCTGCGGGGCCCTGAAACGGGTGGTTCGCAACGGTCTCCACCTCATCGGCCTTTCCGCGCCGGAAAGCATGTGACCCGTTGTTGGGCCATGAGAAGGGTTTTTTGGGGCGCCGCACTTGTCTTTACCTGCGAAATACTTACAGAGTACTGCGGAAAGCATGCTGCTGCCTTGATGACGGCGGGCCTGTCGGGTTCTGCCGGCACGGATTGCTTATGTCTGGAGAGCTGTGGGCCTGTTTAGAAAAAAGGACCCGCCGCGGCAGGAGGGGCGAGCCAAGCCATTCCGTTTCGAGCTCGGCTGGCGTGGGATGTTCGGTCTGGTAATCGTCTGTTTGTGTCTGTTTCTCTGGATGTTTCTCCTGGGCATTTGGGCGGGGCAGACCATCCTGCTGCCGTCGAAGGAGAGCCGGCTGACGCCCTCGGGGCGAATGACCAAGCAACCGCCGACCCAATCGGCCCCGGAAGTCAACCCTCCGCCCAAGGAATAGCAGCGACCCCATGGACCAAAAGAATAGTAACGGATGAAAAGCAGAAGAAGGAAAAAAGCAGCAAAGTGGATCGGTTTTCCGGTCATTGTTGATGGGATACGCAAGGCCTTGGCCCAGCATGTCCAAAAACATATTGCATTGTATGCACCTGCGCTGTCGCCGGTGCTCTTTTTTATTCTGGCGCATGTCCTGACCCTGTTGACACTGGTGCTGATGAAGACCGGGGTTGTACAGAGTGATCAGGGGGTTTGCAAAACCGTGGTGACGTGGGCGGTCTACGGTTTTATCCCGTTCCTGCTCTGCTCGTACGGCACCTTTTTTTTGGCTGCCCGTCCTGCCGCGGTCGCGCTGGAGCGCAAGCGTCCGGACTGGTCGGTCACCAGGCAGCATCTTGCCACCGGGGCCGTCTATGGTGCGGTCCTGATTGCCGCCTTGTTCCTGCTGCTTGGGCCTGATAGCTGGATCGGCAGGCTCTTGCTGTTCTTTATCGGGGCCGCCGCCGGGCAGGGCAACTGGTTATTTTATTGCAAAATCGCAGGCAATGACGCCTGATCGTCGGCGAACGCCAACGCCGTTGTCGATGGCCATGGGCAACCAGCAGTTGTTTGTCAGCGCCATTTTTTTAATTGTTGTCAGGTGATTTACTATGGCTGATTGCCAACAAGAGAAGACCGGCAGGATACGTCCTGCCCGGATGGGCGATGTCCGGGCCATCCATGGTTTGCTGACGATTTTCGCTGCCAAGGGGTTGATGCTTCCCCGTTCCTACAGTTCGCTCTACGATAATCTGCGGGACTTTGTCGTCTACGAGGAGGATGGCGCCATTCTGGGCATCTGCGCCCTGCATATCTGCTGGGACGATCTGGCGGAAATCCGATCGCTGGCCGTGGTCGAGGAAAAGCAGAAATGCGGCATCGGCGCCCTGCTGGTGGAATCCTGTCTGGACGAGGCCGAAAGTCTGGAAATCAAGAAGGTGTTTGTTCTCACCTATCAGGCTGCTTTTTTCAGGAAATTTGGATTTGAAGATCGAGACAAGCAGGATCTGCCGCATAAAATATGGAGCGATTGCCTCCACTGTTCCAAATTCCCCGATTGCGATGAGGATGCGCTGATTCGCACCTCCGGCGACAAATCGCCTCAATCCTGATCCGGAAATTCAAGAGAGATTTTTTTCTATTTATCCTGAGGGTGCCAAGGCCCTTGATGGGAGATGTGTGATGTTAGGAAGGATGCTTGCAAAAATATTCGGCAGCAAGAACGACAGAATGATCAAGCAGTACGGCCGGATCGTCAAAATTATCAACGAGTTTGAGGCCACGGTGGCACCTTTGAGCGATGAAGAACTCGCCGGCAAGACCATCGGCTTCAAGGAGCGCCTTGCCCAGGGGGAAAGCCTCGATGCGCTGCTGCCCGAGGCGTTTGCGGTGGTGCGCGAGGCGGCCAAACGGGTGCTCGGCGAGCGGCATTACGATGTACAGCTGATCGGCGGTCTGGTGCTCCACGAGGGTCGAATCGCCGAGATGAAGACCGGCGAGGGCAAGACCCTGACCTCGACCGCCCCGATCTATCTCAATGCGCTCACCGGCAAGGGCGTCCACGTGGTCACGGTCAACGATTATCTGGCCAGCCGCGATGTCAAATGGATGGGGGAGGTCTATCGTTTTCTCGGCTTGACCACCAGCTGCATCCTCCATAGCATGAACGATGTCGAACGGCGTGAGGCCTATGCGGCAGATATTACCTATGGCACCAATAACGAATTCGGGTTCGACTATCTCCGCGACAACATGAAATTCTCGCTCGAGGATTACTGCCAGCGCGGGTTCCATTACGCCATCGTCGACGAGGTTGACTCCATCCTTATCGACGAGGCCAGGACGCCGCTGATCATCTCCGGCGCCGCCGAGATGTCCACCGATCTGTATCTCAAGGTCGATCGGATCATGCGTCATTTCAAGGCGGACGAGCACTATACCAAAGAGGAAAAATCCCGCCAGATCATGCTCACCGATGACGGGGTGGCGCTGGCCGAGGAGCTCCTGGAGGTGGATAACCTCTATGATCCGCGTAATATCAATCACCTGCACCATGTCAATCAGGCGCTCAAGGCCCATTACATCTTCCATCGCGATGTCGATTATATCGTCAAGAGCGGCGCCGTGGTGATCGTCGACGAGTTCACCGGCCGGACCATGGAGGGACGACGTTATTCCGACGGGCTGCATCAGGCGCTGGAGGCCAAGGAAGGGGTTAAGGTCGAGAAAGAGAACCAGACGCTGGCCTCGATTACCTTTCAGAATTACTTCCGGATGTACGGCAATCTGGCGGGCATGACCGGCACCGCCGATACCGAGGCCCCGGAATTCAAAAAGATCTATAATCTCGACGTAGTCTGCATCCCCACCCACCAGAAGATGATCCGGATCGACTATGCCGATGTCATCTATAAAAACCAGCAGGCCAAGTACCGCAATATAGTGGAGGAAATTCGAGAGCTGCATACCAAGGGGCAACCCATCCTGGTGGGCACGATCTCGATTGATATCTCCGAAAAAATTTCGAAAATGCTCACCAAGGAAGGGATCGAGCACGACGTGCTCAATGCCAAGCAGCATGAGCGCGAGGCCGAAATCATCGCCGGCGCCGGTCAGAAGGGGCGGGTGACCATCGCCACTAACATGGCCGGCCGGGGTACGGACATTAAGCTGGGGGAAGGGGTGCGCGAACTCGGCGGCCTGCATATTCTGGGCACCAGCCGGCATGAGAGCCGCCGGATCGACAACCAGTTGCGTGGTCGTTCGGGCAGGCAGGGCGATCCCGGCAGCTCCCGGTTTTACTTGAGTCTGGAAGACGACCTGCTGCGCATCTTCGGTTCCGACCGGTTGAGCTCCATCATGGACAAACTGGGCATGGAAGAGGACGAGCCCATCGAACACTCCATGGTTTCCAAGGCGATCGAGAACGCCCAGCGCAAGGTCGAGGGCCACAACTTCGATATTCGCAAGCACCTGCTCGAATACGACGATGTCATGAACAAGCAGCGTGAGGTGATTTACTCGCAGCGCCGTGAAGTGCTGGAAGGGGAAAACGTCCAGCCGATCATCAACGACATGCTTGGCGATCTGATCAACGAGGTGGCCGACGAGTTCGGCGTGGCCAAAAAAACCGCCGAGGAATGGGATTGGCCGGGGTTGGAGGAACGGGTGGCGCACCTTTTCAACCTCCAGCTTGACTGGTCACCGGAAGAACGGCTGGAACTGGATCACGATACCTTTGCCGAAAAATTGGGCGAGACGGTCCGGCAGGGCTACGCCCTCCAGGAACAGCGTAACGGCGAGGTGCCGATGCGCCAGCTGGAGCGGATGGTGCTGCTGCAGATGGTGGATACCCTGTGGAAGGAACATCTGCTCCACATGGATCATCTCAAGGAGGGCATCGGTCTGCGCGGCTATGGCCAGAAGAACCCGCTCAACGAATACAAGCGGGAAGGATTCAACCTGTTTCGTTCCATGGTGGAGGCGGTCAAGCAACACACCATCGGCAATCTGATGCGGATTCAGCTCGTCCAGGAAGACGAGGTGGCCCGGATGGAGGAAGAGCGCCGGCAGCAGCGCGAACGAGAGCTGGAAGAGGCAAAACGCTCGATTGCCGCCAATAGCGAGGAAGCCGAACGTAAACCGATACAGCGCGCCGAAGACAAGATCGGCCGTAATGCCCTCTGTCCCTGCGGTTCGGGCAAAAAATACAAGAAATGCTGCGGGCAGGCGCTCTGAGCCGGTAAGGCTTATGGGGGGCACCAGCCACCCCCGCTCCGCTCCCTGTCCCTACAGCCGCCAAGGCCTGGCGACTGGTTGTAGAATTTGGCCCGCAGTGCCTGTTACCGCACTGCGGGCCGTCTTTTTCAGGTCTCAGCCCCTGAGGCGAGCGGGGTCAAAGAGGTTTTTCTCCATGTGTCTGATCTCGTCAATGCCGGAGATAACCAGTTTCGGATTCGTCGCCAATTGTTCGGCCGGAAGCTTGTTGTCGTAGTCGAGTTGGGAAAGGATATGTTTGATGCAGTTGAGCCGGGCTGATTTCTTATCGTCGGAACGGATGATGGTCCAGGGGCTCAGGGTCCGATTCGATTCGTTGAGCATCTGGAATTTTTTGACCGTATACTGGTCCCAATAGGTCTGGGCGAGATTATCCACCGGTGAGAGTTTGTACTGTTTGAGGATATCGGTTTTGCGCGATTCAAACCGCCGGGCCTGTTCCTCCTTGGAAACCGAAAAGTAGAATTTGAAGACCTTGATGCCGTCTTTCACCAGCATTTCCTCGAACAAGGGGACATCCTTCAAGAAGCGTTTGTGCTGCTCATCGGTGCAGAATCCCATCACCGGTTCCACCATCGCCCGGTTGTACCAGGAGCGATCGAAGAGCACCAATTCGCCGGCAGAGGGGAGATGGGGCACGTAGCGCTGAAAATACCACTGGCTCGTCTCCCGATCGCTGGGGGCAGCCAGGGCGACCACTCTGGTGTTGCGTGGATTGAGAAACGCTGAAATCCGTTTGATGGTCCCGCCCTTGCCGGCGGCGTCGCGGCCTTCGAAGATAGCGAGCACCCGGGCGCCGGTTTTTTTCATGTCCTGCTGCAGCTTCATCAGTTCGGTCTGCAGTTTCTTGAGTGCTATTTCATAGGCTAGGGCGTCCTTGCTTACCCAGACGGCCACGTGGTTGGTATCTTTCTTGGTGTCTTTGAAACGCACCGCAGTCCCTTCCTGCAGCCTGAAGTCGATGGGATTGTCGGTCACAGGCCTTTTTTCCCTGGTATCTTCCTGTTTCTTTTTCTTGTCGCCCATGGGTATCCTCGATGGCTTGGTGCTGATGGTTGGCGGGGTGGGGTCAATGGTACAGCTGAGAGCCGGCATGGTCAAAGCCGCCGGGCAGGAGCAGTTTTATCTGGAATACGGTGGTGATCACGTTTATAGCAGGTCGGGCCATATCCAGATAGGGAAAGGTTAGCATAAATTGGGCGGAATAATCCAGACAAGCGGGAAGTATTTCCTATAAAGAATGCTCGCCGGCATGGAAACCGGCGTGCATGCAAGGAGCGGGAGCGCGATGACAGAGACAACAGAGGCCTTACGAGTATTTCTGGAAACTTGGGAGGACACTCCTGAGCACGCAAAACAGGGGTTCGTTCGCCTCATGGAACGATTGTCCGCCAAGGAAGGGCTTAAGCTGGAGTTCCATCCTCGTCCCGGTCTGACCTATTCGCTCAGGGCCTCGTATCCGCATCATCACCGGCCGCTGCTGCTGATGATTGATGTGATCGAGGATCAGCCGCGCTGGCTGTCCGTCTGCTTTTACGGGGACATGGTGCAGGACCCGGAAGAAAAGGGCGCGTATGTTCCAGGCGGTCTGCTGGGCGAAGACGCCCTTTGCTTTGATCTCGACACCTGCACCGAGGAAGCGGTGCGGTATGTCGAGGTCCGAATTGCAGAGGCCTGTCAGTCGGTCAACGACGGCTGCCGGCAATAACTGCGTATTGGCTACTTGCTTTTGCATCCGGTGCGGAACATTTCGCCGTAGATAGCCGGGAGCTGGTGCTGCTGGAGTGCCCTGACCACTGCTTCGACGTCGTAGGGGCAGCGATGGTGGGTGACGGTGACCGCGCCCTGGGTTAATTCCAGGATGGCATAGGAGGCATCGGGGCAGCCGTCGGACATTCGGCCGATCGAGCCTGGATTGATGAAATGCACTCCGCCCACAGAGCGATGAAACGGGGAGTGGGAGTGGCCGGTGATTACCACCTGGCAAACCGTGTCCTTGGCCAGTTCCCGGAAACGTGCCTCCTTGGTTTCGGTGCTGAGGAATTCATCGTGATCCGCCGGGCTGCCATGGAACAGGCCGACAAAGGTCTGGCCGAGGCGGAGGATCTTTTTCTTCTTCAACTCGAGCAGAAACGCGATGTTTTCCGGGGTGAGCACCGCCGCCGTGCTGGTGTACATCACCCGTTTTTCGGGATTGGCCGGCTTCTTGAACGTTTTTCCCTTAAGGAGTTTGATCACCTTGTCGTCGGTGTTGCCCCGGATGGAAAAGGCCTGGTGCCGGCGCAGCCAGTCGATGGTCTCGTTGGGAAAGGGGGCGTAGACCGTCGTGTCGCCGCAGTTGAGAATCTGTTCGCAGCCGAGCGGCTCTACGTGCCGGCTGACCGCCTCCAGCGCCGGGTAGTTTCCGTGGATGTCGCTGATCAGGAGAATTTTCATAAGCCTCGGGATACGGTCAGGTTGAGGTGCGGGGAGCAGGAACGTGGAGCCTCAGTGGTACCCGCCACTGGAAGCCTGCCGATCCGCTTTGAGGATGCATGCACCAGCCTCAGAGGAGCGGCCCGACCAGCAGGGCGATATTTTCCAGCAGCCGCTCTCCAAAGGGGCGAGTCTGGAAGGCCTCGTTATCATGGGGGGTGGCCTGTTGGAGATAGTGCAGCTGCAGCGCTTTGATTTGATCGGTGCAGTGTTTGTCGTAGATGAACAGGGTCATCTCGAAATTGAGCCAGAAGCTGCGCATATCGAGATTGACCGAGCCGAAGAGGCAGAAGTCGCCGTCGACCGTGATGGTTTTGGTATGCAGCAGGCCTCCGGAAAAGTTCATGATCCGCACCCCGGCCCGGGCCAGGGTGTCGTAGCGCGCCCGGCTGGCATAATGCACCAGGCGCGAGTCGTTCTTTGCTGGCACGATCAAGGTCACTGCAACCCCGCGTTGCGCCGCCGATTTGAGTGCCGCCAGGATGGCATTGTCCGGTACGAAGTACGGTGTGGTGAGCAGCAGTTCTTTCCGGGCCGCATAGATGGTGGTGAGCAGGAGATTGTGGATGGTATCTTCTCCGTAGCCGGGACCGGAGGGCGCCAGCTGCACCAGGGCCTGACCGGCCGGAGCCACCGGATGAATATCGGTGGTGCCGCGGTAATCGATCAATCGTTGTTTTCTCTCCAGCAGCCAGTCGAACATAAAGGCCGCGGTCAGCAGTTCCACCACCGGCCCGGTTATGCGAACCATGGCGTCCACCCATTCCCCCAGGCCTTGCTGCTGTTTGAAATAGCGCGGATCCACCAGGTTCTGGCTGCCGGTGTAGGCGATTTCTCCGTCGATGACGGCAATTTTCCGGTGATTGCGCAGATCAATCCGCATAAACATGGCCCGGATGATTCCCGCCGGCAGGGCTTCGACCACTTGGATGCCTTCGGCCCGCATCCGTTTGGCCATCGGGCTGCGCAGGAATTCCTTGGAGCCGATACTGTCGACTAAAATCCGGCAGGTCACCCCTCGGTGCTGCGCCCGGAACAGGGCTTCGACCAGCGCATCCACCAGGCCGCCGGCATTGAAAATATAAAATTCAAGATAACAGCTGGAGCGGGCTTGGTTGATGTCGGCGATTAGCTGCGCAAAAAAGGTGTCGGCTTGATCGATGAGCTCCAGCCTGTTGCCGGGCATGGTTGGAATGCCAGTGGCGGCGATGACCAGGCGGTCCAGCGGGATGCATTCCGGGTTGACCGAATCCCAATTGATCACCGGTTTGTTCTGCAGCGAGTCCGACCATTCCTTGATTACCGGTCGGTTTTGGATCAGTCTGTGCGCCCTGCGTTCG
>CAIMMA010000193.1 GCA_903842475.1 uncultured bacterium | reverse complement strand
TGGCCAACAGCCGCGAAAATCCGCTCTACGAGAAGTTCGACCGGGTCTGTTCGATCCTCAAAAAGTACGACACCGTACTTTCCCTGGGCAACGGCCTGCGCGCCGGCGCAATTCACGACAGCTCGGATCGGGCCCAGATCCAGGAACTGCTGATCAACTGTGAGTTGGCCGAGCTGGGACGCGACATGGGCTGTCAGATGCTGGTGGAAGGTCCGGGACACGTGCCCCTGGATGAGATAGAAGGCAATATCCAGCTCCAGAAGCGCATGAGCGGCGGAGCACCCTATTACATGCTCGGTCCCATCGCCACCGATGTTGCCCCCGGCTACGACCACATCAGCGCCGCCATCGGCGCGGCCCAGTCCAGCCGCTTCGGCGCAGATTTGATCTGTTACATCACCCCGGCCGAACACCTGGCCCTGCCCAATGAAGAGGATGTAGCCATGGGGGTCAAGGCTGCCAAGGTCGCTGCCTACATCGGCGACATGAACAAATACCCCGAGAAGGGACGCCGACGTGACAAGGAAATGTCCAAGGCCCGCCGCGACCTGGACTGGGAAAAACAGTTCGAACTGGCTCTGTTCCCGGATGACGCCCGGGCCATCCGCGCCAGCCGCACCCCCGAAGACGAGACCACCTGCACCATGTGCGGCGACTTCTGCGCCATGAAAAAAGGGATGGAGGTGTTTCAGGCCGATATCGCCGGTGACAAACTCTCCGCTCCCAAGTGAACGGTCTTGCTTTAAGAGGATAAGTATTACAAATCAATGCGCTCCTGCAGTACCGGTTTAAGCGGGCTGCAGGAGGTTTTTTAGAAGGAAATATCCATGCAGCTGTTATCAACAACCATCAGCAAAATTTGTCCGCCGGATGCGGCGGTCCATCGGGCCGCCCTGGAACGTCTGGCCGATCAGGCCCGCCCCCAGGGGAGTCTCGGCGTTTTGGAATCTTTGTCCGCCCGTTTGGCGGCGATAACCGGTAGCCTTGATGTCAGGTTGCCGAACAAAGTGATTGTCACCTGTGCCGGCGACCACGGGGTGGTCGAGGAAGGGGTCAGCCTGTTTCCCCAGGAGGTGACCTCCCGGATGGTTTATAATTTTGTCGGCGGCGGAGCCTCGGTGAGCGTGCTTGCCGCCCACGCCGGGGCAACGGTCCGGGTGGCCGATCTCGGGGTGAATTTTGATTTCGAGCCGGAGCTGCCGATCTTTCATCGGAAAATCGGCAAAGGCACCGCTAATTTTGCCAAGCAACCGGCCATGAGCCGGGCGGATGCGATCCGTTCGGTGGAGGCGGGCATCGAGATCGTCAACCAACTGGTGGCCGAGGGACCCCTCGACATGCTCGGCACCGGCGACATGGGGATCGGCAACACCACGGCTTCCACCGCGGTCATCGCCGCCTTTTCGGGCAGAGACGTGGGTGAGCTTACCGGCAGGGGCACCGGCATCGACGACGCCATGCTGGCCTGCAAAGTGGCGGTGATCAAGCGGGCTTTAGCCCTGCATCGGCCCGATCCCGCCGATCCCCTCGATATCCTCGCCAAGGTGGGCGGCTTTGAAATCGGCGGCCTGGCCGGACTGGTGATCGGGGCGGCGGCCCATGGAATCCCGGTGGTCTGCGATGGCCTGATTTCCACCGCCGGCGCCCTGATCGGTTGTGAACTGGCGCCGTCGGCAAAAGCGTATCTGTTTGCGAGTCACAACTCGGTGGAGAGCGGCCACCGCTCAATGTTGGAGCGGTTAGGGCTGGTACCCCTGTTCGATCTGCAGTTCCGTCTCGGAGAAGGGACAGGGGCGGCCATGGGCATGCATCTTTTGGATGCCGCCACCCGGGTGTTGGCCGACATCAAGACCTTTGCCGAAGTGGGCATCAACAATGCCCACCGGAAAGCATGATGATGCCGCCATCCGAGCAAAAGGACTTCCTGGCCTTTTCCGATCTGCTGACCGGCTATCGCCAAGCCGAAGCCCTGATGCTGGCCCATGGGGCCGGTGTCTTTGAGGCGGTGGGCAGGGAGGGGTGCGAAGGGGCGGCGATCTGTGCCCGGGTCGGCTGGGAGCC
>CAIMMA010000192.1 GCA_903842475.1 uncultured bacterium | reverse complement strand
TCGACATGATTGACACCTGATGTCAAAAAGTCATATTTGGGGGTCTTTTTAGTGGCCGTTTTTGCTCAGTTCGACGAGGTTCATTCTTCGGCAAGGTTCATTCCATGTCTTCTGCCGAGAGCACAGCGGCGAAACCCTCATAGGCTGGTGGTTTGAAAAGAATCTGACCCTGAAACCGGACTCTTCATCCGGATAGAGAAGCTCTATTGAACATTTCACATCTGTGGATCAAACGGGCCATCACTGCAGCCGTGACCATGGGATCCCCCAAGGCGCTTCCCCAATCCCCAAAGCCTTTGTTCGCGGTCGCGATCAAGGAAGTGTTCTGGTAGACCTCGTAAAACAGCTGGAACAGTCTGCTGACTTCCTTGCATTCCAGCATCGTGCTCGCAACCTCGTCGATGATCAAGCGTCGCAGTTGCGCAGCCGGTTCATTTTGTTTCTGCTGCGGGAGAGCCTCTCTTCGGTTTTGAGCAAATGGGACAGGCCATTCATTGTCATGAAAACGACGCTGTAACCCGCTTCAATTGCCTTCATGCTGATGCAGCAGATTAAAAAGGGAATTCAATCGTACATTCAATCGTATTGATTTGCGCCTTCATCTGCAGATACTCCCTGTAAACAGCATTGGCTGTATCCGAATCCTTGTCTTTGAGTGCCAGCCATTTTTGGTAATAGAGGCGTGCCAGCTGTTTTCAATTCAACAGTTCCGGATTATATACCCTGTTGAGCAGAAACAAAATATCGTTGAGCTTACCTTCTGCGTATCCGATCAATTCGTCATCCCGTATATTCTGACATAAAACGGTGGAAATCAGGCTCACATGCTTGACGGTACATTGGTACAGATCTTCCATGTCCTCCTTATTCACCATCATTTTCAAGATATCACCTCCCTAACTTCCCAGATGGGGACCAAGGTTTTTGCAAACATAGGCAAACAATTCCTCGGTTATGACTTCGGCACCATCAAGACATCCCTGATTCAAACTCTCCCAGGCCAGCCGGTTCATCATCCGCGGATTCCCCTGCGCCTGTCTGTAGATGGCTTTCTTTGCCGCCGGTGAAAAGAGTTCACGCTGGGCTCCTGCATGCTTCGTATGCCAGTCAAGATATTGCAGACTTTCTTCTTCCGTCAAAGCGCCCAATGAAATCCAAACACCCACCCGCTGTGCCAGCGGAACCATGCTTGGCAGTTTCAGCGTAGAAGACAGGGAGGGTTGTCCAAAGAGGATGAGCGTAATCAACGATTCATTCTTGACCTTGGTGTTCGTCAGCAACCGCAATTCGTTCAGGGTGGCTGCGCTCAGAATGTGTGCCTCATCAATCAGTATCAGGTTCGGCCGATTGGATTCAATGAAAGAATAGGTCAGCAGATCGACCACCTTCAACGCATCTGCCCCAAACCAGGAGGTATTCACCCCCATGGCCGAGGAGATGGACCGGTACAATTCTCTTGGCTTGTTCTGCGGCACCGACACGGGGATAATCTTGTATTGGGTGGAGGAAATCCTGCTCAAAAAGATATCCATCAAGGTGGTCTTTCCATTTCCCGCTTCCCCGATCACCACCCCTATCTCACGGGTATACAGCAGTTGATTCATTCTTTTCAAAGCCTGTTCCATTCGGGCGTTCATAAAAGTATTGGACGGGTCCGTGTTTTTCGGAAACGGGAGCGCTGTCATTCCCCAGTAGTCCAGGAACTCCCTCATGGCCAACTCATTGACTGCCAACATCGGCAAACTCCTTTCATTTCATCTGTCTCATCAACAAACTCAATCCATGTGCCTCATCAATCAACTCGGTCCATCTGTCTGATCAGCAAACTCATTCCACCCGTCTGATCAATCAACTCAACCCGTGTGCCTCATCAACAGACTCAATTCATCTGCTTCATCAGCAAACACAATCGAATCTCTTCCAAATAGCCGCTTATGTTGTCCGTCGGTTTTTCCTCCCCCAACAACCGTCCCACGGTGGCCCTCACCCACGCTTCATCCAATGGTCCTATGGCTTTCCATAAGGAATGAGCCTGCAGCCTTTCGGAAGGTGCGAATTTCCTGCGGAGCAGTTTTGCCATCAGGTAGATGAATGCATCCACCTCAAAAGTTCCGGCATCTGGTTTGTTTTCCGGTTTGGTTTCGGGTTTTGGTTCGTTTTTGCTTTCCTTTGTCAGCAGCGCTGCCCGCACCTCGCCTTTTTTGCCTCTGACATTGGAAAGTTGGGTATTCAGGTCAAAAGACGCCACTTCTTCCCGGTATTGGGCCAATTGTCTTTCCAGTCTTCCGTATGCCGGCACCTGATCCATATTGGGAATCACAATTTCAGGAATCGGTTTGACTCTCTCACGGAGTTTCTCCCTGTTCATGAGGTCATTCTCTTCCTCAAACAGGAACGCTTCGCCGTAATACTTGTCCTCGTACCAGAGATAAACCTTCCTGTTGTCATTGTATTCGTATCGGATGATCACTTTTTTGCCGACCAACGCAGCGTCCGGCACCAGGTATTTTCGCAGGTTGACGCGGACAAGACCTGTTTTGGTGACCTTCGCCGGAGTACATGGCAGAAAGATCAGGGCAAGACTGTCCTTGGAAACCCAACGGCGCAAGTGCGCGGGATGCGCCATGTATCGTTCCTCCGGGGTCTGGCGGGTGGATGAGTGAACTTCCCGGTGGTAATCCTGTGAAACGTAGGCCATCAGGTACTGGTTGTATTCTTCCAGACTGTATCGCTTTTTGCCGGACGCCAGCATTTCATACTCGAATCTTGTGTGAATGGTTTCCATAATCCTCTCAACCTTGCCTTTTGCAGCTGGATCCGACGGCATGGTGTGGATCAGATTGCACCCAATCAGGGAAGCCGCTCTTTTCAAACTCCTTCCCATGTACGGGCTGCCCCGGTCTACATACAGAATCTCCGGAACACCGTACAAAAGAACGGCGCGACGGAAAAGTGCCATGATGACGGCTTCATTTTCCACAATGACATACAGAGCAGCCACGATAAATCTTGCGTGGTCATATGGAAAGTTCGAAACTATGGAAAGCACTGGTTCTTAATCTTGTGTTATAGAGTGTTTATCACAGTTTTACTTTCCATAGTTATTGTGTATCCATACGACGTCGCCGAAGCCCAACAAGGACAGGAACTACATCCAGGGCTCTGCCTC
>CAIMMA010000191.1 GCA_903842475.1 uncultured bacterium | reverse complement strand
CCGTATGCAGCCCTGGTGGCTCCGGGAGTTGTGTTGAACAAAGACGGCTCTTTCCTGGCCGCCTGGTCAATCAGCGGTCAAGACACGGCAGGCTCCACGCCGGAAGAATTGGCGTGGGTTTCCCGCCAGGTCAGCAACGGTATCCGGATGTTGGACACCGGCTGGATGCTGCATGTCGACGCAATCAGAAGCCCGCACCAGGCCTATCCGCCCCCGGAAAGCGGATTCTTCCCCGATCCGGTCACTCGGTTGATCGACGATGAGCGCCGGGCGTTCTTCGGGAGTGGCTCTTGCTACAAAACCGAGGCTGTGTTGACGGTCACTTTCAAGCCTGATCTCAAGGCCACGCAGATGGCGCAATCCGTCCGGTCCGGCGCCACTGATTCCAGCATGACCAGGGCGCTGCATGAATTTACCCACACCCTGGCTGAACTCGAGGATTTGCTTTCGTCGGTCTTGCGAATGGAGCGGCTTGGCGAGGTTGAAAATGAAGAGGGCATTCTTTTTTCTCCCTTGTTGTCCCACCTGCAACGCTGCCTGACCGGCGAGGAGTATCCGATCCGCGTTCCGGCAACGCCCATGTACCTGGATGCCCTTCTTGGGGGCGTGGATGTTATCGGCGGCCTGCAACCACGAGTGGGCGACCAGTTTCTGTCCGTGCTCGCTCTCGATGGCCTGCCTCATGAGTCCTGGCCTTCGATGCTGGCCGCATTGGACAGCCTGCCGTTGGCCTACCGATATTCAACCCGGTTCATCTGCCTGGATCAGATGGACGGCACCAAAGAAATCAAGATGTACCGCAAAGGCTGGCAACAGCAGATGTTCCGGTTTTTAGACATGTTTATGAATAATCCCAATGCTCGCGTCAACCGGGATGCTCAGATGATGCGGGACGATGCCGAGGAAGCCCTGTTAGAGGTACAGAGTGGCCTTGTGGGTATTGGCTATCTCTCCGCCTGCATTGTGCTGCTCCACGAGAATCTGGAGCAATTGAAAGCACAAGCGCGGGAGTTTCGGCGGGTTGTGCAGACGCTTGGGTTCGGTTGCCGGATCGAAACCATCAACGCCCTTGAGGCCTGGCTCGGATCGCATCCAGGCAACGGCTACGCTAATGTCCGTAGACCGGTTATCAACACCCTGAACCTCGCCGACCTGTTGCCCCTGGCCACCACCTGGACCGGCAGTCAATTCTGCCCCTGCCCATTTTATCCGCTCCGGTCTCGGCCCCTGGCGGTCCTGACCACCGACGGCTCGACCCCGTTCTGGCTGAATCTGCACTCCGGCGACCTTGGGCATACCTTTGTTGTCGGCCCTACCGGCTCCGGCAAGAGTACCCTGTTGGGGTTGATCACCGCCCAATTCAGGGGTTATCCAGCGGCGCTAATCGCCGCCTTTGACAAGGGCATGAGCTTGTACCCTCTGTGCCTCGGGGCAGGCGGTGACCATTACAACATCGGCCAGGCCGAGCTTTCTTTCGCGCCCCTGCAGCATATCGATGAATCCGAGGTTGAATTTTCCTGGGCCGCCAGTTGGCTGGCCTCTTTAGCAGAACTGCAGAAATTGGTCATTCTGCCCGGCCACCGCAACGCCATCCATACAGCTCTCACCACGTTGCGGCATAATCCGCTGTCCATGCGCTCGTTGACCGATTTCTGGCATGTCGTCCAGGATGAAGAAGTCAAGGAAGCCCTGACCCATTACACCCGTCAGGGGGCAATGGGTCACCTGTTGGACGCCAAAAACGACAGTTTGAACCTTTCAAATTTCATGGTGTTCGAGATCGAGGATTTGATGGAAATGGGCGAGACCAACATGATTCCGGTGTTGCTTTACCTTTTCCGCCGGTTTGAAAAATCGCTCATCGGCCAGCCCTCGTTGCTGATCCTAGATGAGGCGTGGATTATGCTCGGTCATCCGGTATTCCGGGCCAAGATCAGGGAATGGTTGAAGGTGCTGCGGAAAGCCAACTGTGCGGTGGTGCTTGCCACCCAAAGCCTTTCCGATGCCCGCAACTCAGGCATTATGGATGTCTTGGTGGAATCCTGTCCCACCAAAATACTGCTGCCCAATCACGCCGCTAAGCAGGAAAATCAAAACCACCTGTACGTCGATATTGGCCTGAACGACCGGCAAGTCGACATTGTGACCAATGCAACACCCAAACGGGATTACTACATCATCTCGCCCGAAGGCCGCCGCCTGGTGCAGTTGGCCCTTGGCCCGCAAACGCTCTCTTTTGTCGGCGCCGCT
>CAIMMA010000190.1 GCA_903842475.1 uncultured bacterium | reverse complement strand
GCTCACGCAGATTGGCCATATCCAGCATGTAAGGGTTGAGGCCAACCGAATCAATCATCTTCTTAAACGTCGCCTCATGGAGGCGTGGCGAACACGAGGCAATCACCACCCGGTCCAACCCGTTCTCAAGGATATCCTGTTTGATTTGCTGCTGGCCCGGCTCGGAACAGGCATAGATGATATCTTTCGAAATCACGACGCCTGCGGCATCGGCCGCGCCCTCGGCGACCCGGTGGCAATCCACGGACTGTTCGATATTGAGTCCGCAGTGGCAGACATACACACCGATGCGAGGGTCCTGGTCACCAGGGGCATTTGGTTTTGTAGGGGTAGGCTTTGACATGTTCGTTCTCCAAAAAAGTAACTGCGTAGGCACAAAGTTCATGGGGTGGCCGGCTGCAGATGTTGCGTTATGGGAGCTGATCGTTTGGACGCGGTTATCGCGCGACTTTCGACCGCACCAGGCGCTGCTATTAATTTATTCTTCCCAACGGATTGTCTGGGCGATCACACTGGTCAGGTCCATCATTTCAATGCTGAGCTGCTCGCGCCGGAAGGGGTCCTCCATGGCGCATTTAAGATGGATCTGGCACTTGGGACAGGCGGTGATCAACAGATCGCTGCCAGTGGCCTGAACCTGCTCGAGACGTTTGACCTGCATGGCCTTGCTGTAGCTGTCGCAACCGGTCCAGGCGCAGTTGCCGCAGCATATGGCGGATTTACCCGATTCTTTCATCTCTTCGAATTTGAGAGGTTTGAGACGTTTCAGGAGCTTGCGTGGGAGATCGGCCCGGTGTTCCAGGCGGCCGAGTCGGCAGGAGTCCTGGAAGGTGATGTTGCGGTCGAGCGGCTTGAAACCAACAGCCCCTTTGTCGATCTGCTCTTCGAGAAAATCGTAGAGGTGCACCACTTTGAAGGGGGTTTCGATCCCCTGGGCAGCGTAGGTAGTGTGCAGGGTCATGAAGCACTCGGGACAGGAGGTGATCACGGTTTCGATGCCGAGCGTTTGGAATTGGTCGACGTTGAGGCGGGCGATACGTTTGAAATTTTGTTTGTCCCCGGACCAGAGGAGGTCGTGACCGCAACAGCGTTCGTCGTTGAGCAGCCGGGGGGCGACATCGAAGAAGTTGAGGAGGCGCAGGCTGTCGATCAAGATTCGACCTGTTGCCACGTCGCTGTGCTTGCCAAAAAAAATATCATAATAGGGGGCGCAGCCACCGAAGAACAGCGTGGTGCTTTCCGGGTCGATGCGGATATCGTCGGGCAGATCGTTCCAGCGTTTGGGGGTGATTGCCGGCGAGGTCATCGAGCGCATCAGCGAGTGGAAAAAACCGCCGTGGGTCTCCTGGCCGGGAAGCTCGGTCTCCCGGTAGAAATTGCGCAGATCTTTGATGAACTCGGGAAAATTGACAGCCGAGGGACAACGATCATAGCAGAGGCCGCAGGTCAGGCAAGACCAGACATTTTCATGGACACCGGGCGAATGGAGACCGCCGGCGATAACCGAGGCGGCGATGGCGCGCGGGGAGAAAGATTTGCCGATCAGCGCCAGTGGACAGGCTGAGGAGCATTTGCCGCAGTCCTGGCAGGCATGGATATCGTGGGTGGCGATCAGTTGCCGCAGTTCCTGTTTGCGGGTACTGGCGTCCGAAGGCGGCGCAAATGGGGTCACTTCGATCCCGGTGGGGCCGAGTTCGCGGATAGCGGCGCTGAAGGTCTGGAGGAAACTGAGCATTTCCTCGGATTGTTCGGGGAGAAAGCCGGCAAAACGCAACCGTTCGCTCCCCAGGCCCATGATGTCGAGAATGCGCCCCAAGTCCTGGGTGTTGCGCTGGGAGGTGGCGGTACCGCTGCCGTAGCGGCAGGTTCCGGGCTCGCAGCCGACCAGGGCGACTCCGTCGGCACCTTTGGCAAAGGCTTTGAGCAACAAGGCCCGGTCAATGCGGCCGGCACAGGGGGTGCGCACCATGTGGATCTCATCGGGGATGGGTCGGCGTTGATCCTGGAGGGTCTGGAAGGCGGCGTGTGCGCCCCAGTTGCACAGGAAGAGGAGTATTTTCTGGTTGCCGGGGCTCTGGGTTTGCTTATTCATGGATAGTTTCTCTGGTGAGGAGTTCCTCGAGCGCCTGCTCGAGATAGACCCGGCTGCGGAAAGGGCTGTCGGCGGCGCTGGTCGGGCAGACCGAGATACAGTTGCCGCAGCCTTTGCACAGGCCTTCGTCGATATGGGCGTGCCAGCCATGGACCCCGTTGGGCTGCAGGGTCACGGCCTGATACAGGCAGACATTGGCGCAACGGCCGCAACCGCGGCAGAGTTTTTCGTCGATGGCCGCGGTGAAGCCCTTGGATTGTCGAGGCCCGCGCGGCATGGCGGCGGCGACCATCATCGCTGCCGCCGTCCCTTTTTTGAGCTTGGAGACATTGATGGCCGGAGGTTCGGCAAGAAAGAGACCAGGTACCGACGTGGCGCAGGGATAGGCAAACGGGATGCCGGAAACACCCCGTTGCTGCACCAGGGATTCGACGGTGCAGCTCGGCAGCCCTTCCTGATGGGTATAGGCGATTCGCCGACGGGCCTTTTCTCCGAGGATAACCGTGCCGGCCCGGAGGACCTGCTGGCGATTATCGGATTCGATCAGAATCTGGAAGTCACCGATGGTGCCGCTGATCCCCTTAACGTTCCATTCGGGAAAGTTGTGGATATTGACATGGTCGAGCTGATCTTTCAGCGGCTGCTCGGCGGTGCCGAAGCGGAAAACCTCATGGTCTGAATCGGCCAGGGTCAAGGCGCTGCTGATGGTTGCCTGGGAATTACCGATAACCGCGGCGGCAAAATTGTAATTGCGGTCGACCGCATGCATGGGTTGGAGGTTGAGTGTCCGTTTGATCGACCGTTGCAGCAACCCCTTGAATCGCTGGAGGGCCAGTTCAGGGTTGTCGACGACCAGGCGCAGAATCTCGCCGCGCAGGTTGCAGGTCTCCACCATGGACCGGCTGATACCGGTACCGTGGAAGAGGGCGCTTTTCAGGCGGCTGCGCTGGTCGGTGCAGGAACTGCAGACAAAGTTGAGTGGGCAGCAGACGCAGGAGGCGAGCACGATACGGGTGATTGCCTTTTCGCGCACCGCCCGGACGATGGCCGAGGAGCCTTCCTTGACGCAGGCCGAGTCCATGGCCTCGATGTGGACAATGTTCGGATCGGCGTCGGCCAGTTGGGCCAGGGTGTCGGTCATGGCATCGAGCCAGCCGAAGCTGTCGTTGCAGCGGCAGACAAAGACGCCGATGCGGATTTCAGGTGACAGGCCGGCGTCCGGGATGGAGAAGGCCAGGCCGTGCCCTTTGGTTTTCCGGGAAGCTCCGCCCAGCAGCAGCATGGCCCGGGCGGCGGCGTCAAAACCGCGGACAATCATGTCGTTGACATCTGGGCGTGCGGTATTAGGCCCGTAGGCCCGGATGATGTCGTCGCCCTTGATGTTGGGAGCAATGGCCGGGTCGGCAACGATCACCACCCCGCATTGCTCAACGATCTCCTCTTTTTCCTGGCAATGATCGATGGCCTTGAGTGCGCCGCAGGCGGCCACGCATTGCAGACACTCGGAGCAGACCCCGCACTGCAGGCAGCGGTTGGCCTCGGCGGTCATCTGCAGCGGGTTAAGGCCGAGGGCGACCTCCTGGAAATCGATTTTTCGCTGGTCCGCAGGCCGTTCGGGCATCGGGGTCCGCTGCTGTTTAGGCAGATCCTCGGGGATGCAGCGGAAATCCTTGGCCCATGGGCGGGAGATAGTGTTTTCCGCCTCGATGCCACTCAGGTCGTCATGGATGGTCTGGGCAACCGCCCGTCCCGAGGCCATGGCCTTGACCACGGAAGACGGCCCGGAAACCGCATCGCCGGTCGCGTACACCCGTGGGTGGGAGGTGCGCATCCGGTCATCGGTTTCGAGGAAGCCGCGCTCGTTGACCAACAGCCGGCCGCCGAAACTGCCCTCGGTGAAACCGCCGACCTGACCAATAGCGACCACGGCCCGGTCAAAGTTGAGGAAAAAGGGCTGCTGTCCATCGGCGATCACCGGCCAGGCGATCCCGCGTTGATCCGGCGTGCCGGGTCGGGTGCGTAAACACTCCAGCTGCCCGAATTTTTTGCTTTCATTTTTGTCCCGAAAGGCGATCACCTGGGTGGCATCGATGATGGTGACGCCTTCCTCCAGGGCTTCGCGTACCTCGTCCGGATCGGCCGGAATTGCATTAGCGGCGAACCAGGAGACGATACTCACCCGGGCGCCCATGCGGACCAGGGTTCGGGCCAGGTCAAAGGCGGCATTGCCGTCACCGATCACTGCCACCTGTTCGGGCAGATGGGTGAGGTTTTCCCAGTGGCGACGAGCCAGAAAGGCCAGGCAGCCTTCAACTCCGTCCAAATCTTCACCGGCCACGCCCATCCGGCGGTCGTGCCAGGTGCCGGTGCCCAGGACCACCCCTTGGTATTCCGCGCTCAAGCGGTCGAGATCCGTAACCAGATCCACCGCATGGTTGGTCACAAAGGTGACGCCCAGCTGTTCGATCAGGCCGATCTCCCGGTCCAGAATGGCAGGTGGCAACCGGTGCTCGCCAATACCGTAACGGAGCAGGCCGCCAACGGCCCGTTCTTTCTCAAAGACCGTCACCCCGTACCCTTTTTTCGCCAGATCGGCAGCTGCTGCAATCCCTGCCGGTCCGGAGCCGATAATCGCGATTTTTTCCGGTCGGGTCGATTCGGACTTCGCCGCCATGGCCTCGCCGGCGGCATCCCGACGCGCGATATCCGCCCCCTCGTAATCGGCGAGGAACCGCTTGATGGCCCGGATCGAAACCGGATCGTCGACACTGCCGCGCCGACAGGCGTCTTCACAGGGATGGGTGCAGACCCGGCCGCAGATCCCGGGCAGGACATTGTCGCGCCTGATCAGGGCAAGGGCTTCGTCAAATTTGCCTTGCGCCGCCAGGGCGATGTAGCCTTGGGCATTGACGCCCAATGGGCAGCTTTGCTGGCAAAGCGGTTGTTTGCGTTTGTCGATATAGGGGCGGCCGGGCAGGCTGGTGCGGGCGTAGAATCGCAGGGCTTTGCCGGTCTCCGGCGTTTCCACCGGACAGGCGGCCACGCATTTGCCGCACAGGACGCAGCGGTCGGGATCAATGAAGGTCTGTTCAAGATCGATGCGGACGCTGAATCCCTGGGCGGTGTGCTTGATCGAAGTGATCTGTGCCGGCAGCAGGGTGCGGATGGCCGAGTTGCGCATGATCCGGATCAACCCGGGCCGGTGGGCGTGGTTGAAACTCAATCCCGAAGGCAGTCGGTACTCGTCGCCAGCCAATTTGCAATCAAGATCGGGATCACCATCAATCAGGGTGACCGGGATGCCCAGTTCGCCGAGTTTATTGGTAGCGGCGATTCCCACCGGGGTGGCGCCGGCAACGATCACCCGGTACAACCGTTCTTTCAATCGTGTCATTGTGCCATGGCTCCTGTCTGGCCAGCGGCCCGTTTTTCCCGGCCTTTGAGGGTGGACAGACCGTAATCGAACCCTTTGTTGTATGCCTCGATATTGCGCTCCTCGGTCCCTTTGGGCACCGATTTGGCGATGGTCGCCTGGGCGGCCTCGGTGGAAACGGCATGGGTGATGGCCGTGCAGAAACCGAGCATGATGATGTTGGCCATCATCTTATTGCCGAGGTTCTCGGCCATGCGGGTGGCGGAAATGGCAAAGTGGTCGCAGGGCGCGTTCTCCGGATGCACCAGGTCCTGATCGACCAGCAGGACGGAATTCGGGGTCAGGGCCGAGGCGAATTTATCATAGCCGGCCTGGGACATGGCCACCAGGATCTGCGGGGTGTTGACATAGGGATAGTGGATCGGGCGGTCCGAAATGATCACCTGGGCATTGCAGGCGCCACCGCGGGATTCGGGCCCGTAGGCCTGCACCAGGGTGCTTTCTTTGTGATCGCCGATCGATGCCGACATGCCGAGAATGCGACCGGCCAGGATAATGCCCTGCCCGCCGAACCCGGTGACGATGATCTCGATCTGATGATTTTTCTCTTGTTTAGGCATAATAGTAACCCGTTACCGGAACGTTAAGAGGGAGTGCATACAATTCAATCGTCACTGCAGGGGCGGTGCATCTCGGTGTAGCGGTCATCGCAGGTGGAACGGTCGATGTCGATGAACTTGCCGATGACCACGCCCTTTTCGAAATCAATATCCGCCCGGGCCGGGTCCGCGCCGTTTTTGATGATAGTCCGGTCCTGGTAGAGCCTGAGGGTGTCGAGGGGTTTTTCCTTGTTGCGGCGGCCGTAATTGATCGGGCAAGGCGACAGCACTTCAATGAATGAGAACCCTTTGCGGACAATGGCCTCGTTGATGGCCGTGGTCAGATCCCGGGTGTGGAGAATGGTCCAGCGGGCCACATAGGAAGCGCCAGCGGCATAAGCCAACAGCGGAAGATTGAACGGCGCATCCGGGTTGCCGGCCGGGGTGGTGGTCGATTTGGCCATGTTCGGGGTGGTGGCCGCACATTGTCCGCCGGTCATGCCGTAGGTCAGATTGTTGACGCAGATCACGGTCAAATCCATGTTGCGCCGGGCCGCATGGATGAAATGGTTGCCGCCGATGGCGAAAAGGTCACCATCGCCGCTGAAGACGATCACCTTCAGATCCGGCTTGGCCATCTTGATGCCGCTGGCAAAGGGAATGGCCCGGCCATGGGTGGTGTGAAAGGAATCGAGTTTGATATAGCCGGCGCCCCGCGCCGAGCAGCCGATGCCCGAGACCATGGTAAACTTGTTGTACGGGATGCCGGTGGCCTTGATGGCGCTGAGGCAGGAGGAAAAGGCCGTGCCGATGCCGCACCCCGGACACCAGATATGGGGAATGCGGTCGGTGCGAATCAGGTCGTCGAGTGGATGTTCCGGCGCCTTGGGTGCTTTTTTCGGATTGGTGGTCATGGCGTTAGAATACCTCCTGAATGCGTTCGATAACCTTATCCGGGTGGATAACTTTGCCGCCTGCGCTGCCGACCAGATGGGCCGTGGCCTTACCGCCAGTGCAACGCTCGACCTCGTAGTGAATCTGGCCGAGATTGATTTCCACGGTGATAAAGCCTTTGACCCGCTGGGCAAGGTCACGGATCAGCTGCTCCGGGAAGGGCCAGACCGTCACCAGCCGCAGCAATCCGGCCTTGTAGCCCATCTCCCTGGCCCGATCAACCGCGGTCAGGCCGGTGCGCACCGAAATTCCGTAGCTGACGATGACGATATCGGCATCCTCCATGCGGTAGCTCTCGGTTTCGATGATATCGTCGAGGTTGTTGCGGATCTTGCCTTTGATCCTGCCCATCATCTGCTCCTGCGCCTCGACGGTCATGGCCGGGTAGCCGCGTTCGTCGTGGGTCAGGCCGGTGACGTGGATATTGTAGCCGTCGCCGATGGCGGGCATGGGGGCAACGCCGTTGGGCCCGGGCTCATAGAGTTTGAAGCGATCCTTGCGGCCGGTGGGCTTGGGGCGATCGACCAGATGTATCTTGTCCGCCTCGGGGATGATCACCTTCTCGCTCATGTGACCGACGATCTCATCGGCCATTATCAATACCGGTACCCGATATTTTTCGCTGAGGTTGAAGGCGCGGATGGTCTGATAAAAACAGTCCTGCGGCGAAGACGGGGCCAGGGCGATCAATTCATAATCGCCGTGCGATCCCCAGCGGGCCTGCATCATGTCGCCCTGCCCGGTCTGGGTGGGCAAGCCGGTGGAAGGGCCGGTGCGCTGGACATTGACAATCACGCAAGGGGTTTCGGTGCAGACCCCCAGACCGAGATTTTCCATCATCAGGCTGAATCCCGGACCTGATGTGGCGGTCATGGCCTTGACTCCCGTCCAGGCTGCGCCGAGTATCGAGGCAATGGCGGCAATTTCGTCTTCCATTTGAATAAAGGTACCGCCGACCTCAGGCAGTCGTTCGGCCATGTGCTCGGCGATTTCGGTGGCCGGTGTGATGGGGTAGGCACCAAAAAAGAGGCAGCCTGCCGCAATCGCGCCTTCAGCGCAGGCTTCATCGCCGGTTATAAAATGTTCGCCGGTCATAACGGTTGGTTTCATAAAAAGGCCTTAGTTCCAGGGGGGGTTATTTCTGAACAACCGCCGGCGGTATTTCCACCGAATAAATAGCGAATTCGGGACAGATGATTTCGCAGTAATGACAGTTGACACACTCGTCGGGCTTGGTCACTACCGGCGGGTGGTAGCCTTTGCGGTTGAATTTATCGGAGAACTTGAGGATGTCCTTGGGGCAGAATTCGATGCAGTACCCGCATCCTTTGCACCGGTCGTCGATGATGCAGACCATCCCCCGGATAACCTGTATCTCCTGCGCATCCAGAGGTACTCGCCAAAAAGCCATATTGTTTACCTGTGATGGGGTAGGGGTTTTAGGATCAAGTCAATGATACGTCATGGAAAAAGCGGGAACCACAGAAATGCTGCTGGTTCCGCCTTGTTAAACTGCAATTAGACCTAATAATCAAGCAGGTGTCAAGCGGCAATTCAGGCGCGGCCTTGAAAAGCAGAGACACCGGCAAATTTTTGGTGACGGTGTCTCTTTTTTGGTGCCGAGGGGTCATGGCAGGAATGGGCAACAGCATGAGCAGGTTGGGAAAGCTGAACCACTTATCGAAAATGCGAG
>CAIMMA010000189.1 GCA_903842475.1 uncultured bacterium | reverse complement strand
TTCTTTTGTATAATGAAAAATCACCACAAATTTCAAAATATACAAAAGAGAGCGACTCATAAAAAAACTTATAGAAAGGTTTTCAGGTCTGGTCAAGAGTTCACTCAGCGGATTCGATCGCATTGTCTTCAAGGGTTTTATACTGCCCCTGATGTCAGCCGGAGAAGCCCTGCGTTTTTGTCGCAATCGGGGCATGCTCAACAAAGAGTACAAATCGTGGATGATGGCTCAGACCAAGAACATCATCGGACACGCTGATCAATATGCAAAAAACAACTGCGGCGATGGCATCAATCCTTGTTCGCTGATGCTGCAATAGCCGACCGGGGCCAGTTCGTAGAGGTCGAAGTAACGCCTCCGCTCAGCGACAAGTTCCTCTTGCGCCCGGCGCAATTCAAGATTCTGCATCTCGAGCTCGATCCGGTGCACCCGCAGTTCGTGGAGGAGTCTCTGGGTTTCTTCAGGCGAGAGGGACCTTAGGTCTTCCGGTGTCTGGATCAATTCCTTCCGGTCGTCCGCCTCGGCCTGTCGGCGCAGAGCCTGCCCCTTTATCATTAATGGTGTTTCCATTAGTGGCAAGGTAGTTATGTCCACTGGCGAGCCAGCAATTCCGGGGTGTATATCCTTGCTGGTCACTGTGACTCTCTTTTAATACGATTACGATTCATTCCTCTCGCAAGCCCCTTATTATTCGTTACCAAATCGATTACTTCCCCGCAGGACACGGTAAACTCAATGCACAAGGCAATTCAAGTCGCACCTGGATATTTGTTCAATCAGGAAAAAATTTGGTCTGACTATTTCGCAAACTCGACCTTTTGGAATCAGGTGTATTTGATTCACTAATTCAAGTAGGCAACCCATCATCTAACACTTTTCTGAGAAGTTGGGCGATCTCCTGTTTGGTAAAGGGTTTCATGGCAAACCCCTTAATCCCAGAATGCTTCGCCTGTTCCTCGTTAATGAGATTGCTGTAGCCGGTGCAGAGGATAATCGGGAGGTCCGGACGAATCCGCAACATCTTCCAGGCAAGTTCCATCCCGGTCAAACCTTGCATTGTCTGATCAGTGATGACTGCATCGAATTGTTCAGGGTGATTCTGGAAGAGCGTCAAGGCCTCCAGGCTACTTGTTCGCACCGTTACCACATACCCTAATCGTTCGAGCATCGTCTTGCCGACATCAACCAGCATCTTCTCGTCGTCGATCAAGAGGATGTGCTCGTTGCCAAGCGGCGTTTTCTTGACAGGCTTGCTCTCAGAGACAACCTGCTGATCGATGGCCGGAAAAAAGATTTCAAACACTGTTCCTTTGCCGATTTCACTCTCGTAGGTAATGAACCCGCCATAACCGGTAACAATACCATGGATGATCGCCAGCCCCAGGCCGGTACCTTTGCCGGCCTCTTTGGTGGTGAAATAGGGATCAAAAATTTTATCCCGAATCGCAAGCGGGATTCCCGGCCCTGTATCACGGACGGAAAGCATGACGAACATACCAGGTTCCAGCTCTGGCCTGTATTGGAGGTCATCTCGGGAGAGCGAGCGGTCCTCTAGGGCTATCTCGAGGGTGCCTCCGGTCTGCTCCATGGCATGAAATGCATTGGTGCAGAGATTCATCAGGATTTGATGCACCTGGGTCGGATCAGCCAAAATGGAACTAGTGACGGCCTCGACCTTCTGATGGATCGTGATGGTTGACGGCAGTGAGGGACGGATGAGTTTGATGGCTTCCTTGACAATATAATGGGGCTTCAGGGGAATGCGCTCGATGTTGGCCTGACGACTGAAAGCCAGGATTTGTTTGACCAACGTCGCTGCCCGCTCGCTGGCGAGCAAGACCTTGCCTAGGTAGTCGATGGCCTCTGATTCTGGTGGGATGCAATCCCTGGCGATTTCAACATAACCGAAGATAGCACCGAGGATATTGTTGAAATCATGGGCGATGCCGCCAGCAAGGGTGCCGATGGCCTCCATCTTCTGTGCCTGGAGAAGTTGTGCCTGCAGTGCCTGGGTTTCCTCCTCGGTCTGTTTACGGATCAGCGCCGCTCCGAGATGGGTGGCAATGCCCTCCAAGAGTTCGATCATGCTGTAGGTAAATACGTCCTTACGCTGGTCATTGAACTGCATCAAGCCAATAATCTTTTTTTTGTCTCGAATGGGTATCAAGGCTACCGAGGCGTAGTTGTAATGGACGCATTGGTTACGCGGATTAAGCCGTGGATCATCGCAGGGAGTGAGGTCCAGCAGCAGCGTTGCATCGTTGGTCCAGCAACTGCCACCTGGCGTGAACAGGGGATTGGTCGGGTCGGTTAGTCCGCTTAGAACCAAGCCGCAGGTACATTCGAGCCGGGCCTTGCCGTCTTGGTCCCGGTATAATTCGCCATCCGTAGTCCGCGCCATCAATGAGTTTTCTTTGAGCAGAAAATCTGCAGGAAAACCCTCTTGGGCGAAATATGGGTAATCTTCCCCTTTTTGCAAGCGAATGCCGACAGCATCGAACCCAGTCCGTGTTTTTAATACCGTAAGAATACGCTGGATGGCCGTGTGGAAATCTCCTGGTTCATTGAGTAGGTGCAGGACGTCTCTGCCGAGGGCTCCATAGGTTTCCGCTTGTTTGCGCTCGGTGATGTCCCGAACACTTTCGATGGCACCGATAATACTGCCATCTTGATCGTACAAGGGGGAAGCCTTGGCAAAAACCCATGCCCCCTGATTGCTGTAAAGGGCGGGGCAAAATACTTCGACCCCGAGGGTGTCGCCTTCGCGGGTGATGTGGGGATATCGGGCTACTATCTCGTTGTGGTCCTCAAACATGAGATTCAGTAACTGAGGGCGAGCCTCTCCATAAAACGGGATCGAGTAAGCGTAGTCGCCTTGGCCAAGCATCTCCGAAGCTGGAATGCCGGTCATTTGCTCAATGGCTTCATTCCAGATGATCACATGCCCTTGCTTATCAATAGCCAAGGTGGCGGTGGGCAGAAATTTGATAATATCCGAGAGTCGTTGGCGATTGGTCCGTAGCGTTTCCTCGGCCTCCTTGCGCGCAGAGATATCGCCCAGCACGATCCAATGCACCGGTGCGCCTTTTTCGTCTTGGGCAAGCGTGGTCGACAACTGCGCCCAGAAGGCAGCGCCGTCCCCTTTTACCATCCGCAGTTCGCAAGCCCGAGGCTCAGAGCTCTCAACCAGCCGTCTACGGAGCTGACAGTACTTATCCTGATCCTCGGCAATGATGAACTGGGCGAGCTTCTGCCCGACCAGGGCACCTCGGGCTAGCCCTAAAAGCCTGGAGGCATTGAGGTTAGCTTCCAGGATTACCCCCTGATCGCTGACCGTGCAGTAGCCCACGGGGGCCATGTCATATAGATGGAAGTAGCGAGTCCGCGATGTTTCCAGTGCTTCCTGGGCCTGACGCAGCTGGACGTTCTGCATCTCAAGCTCAATCTGGTGCACCCGCAATTCGTGGAATCTCCGCAGAATTTCTTCAAGAGAAAGCACCTCGATGTCTTCGGGTAACGAGGACGTATCCCTCTGGTCGACGGCTTCGGCTCGTCGGCGCAACTCACCATCGGCATTTGGTCGATCATGCTCACTGGTCATAGCACGGTCCTGGTCAGTGGATCTATCTTGAGTGCTTCGGCACGCTCCGTAGTCGCGACTGCATACATCTTCCCAGCATCGTTGACCAACGCAGTGGCGATCAACCAAATCTCCACGAGTTTGCCTTCTTTGGTGAGTCGTTGGGTATGATACG
>CAIMMA010000188.1 GCA_903842475.1 uncultured bacterium | reverse complement strand
TTTCCTTGATCGGCAAACCTGGATACCGCAACTCATCCTCTTTGTCCGTCAATATCACCGATCACGTTTTTCCAGGGTGATTAACGGTACTGGAGTTATTGTCCATACCAACCTCGGCCGTTCTCTGCTTCCATCACCAACCTTGGACTGCCTGACTGCCGCAGGGCAATATTACTCTAACCTTGAGTTTAATCTGGAGACCGGAAAACGCGGTTCCCGATACGATCATGTCGAAGATTTGCTTTGTGAGCTTACCGGTGCAGAAGCCGCTCTGGTGGTGAATAATAACGCTGCCGCCGTCCTGATTGCCCTGGAAACCCTTGCTAAAAACAAAGAGGTGATCGTTTCCCGCGGACAGTTGGTCGAAATCGGCGGCTCCTTTCGTGTTCCCGACATCATGGAGCGAAGCGGTGCTCGACTTGTCGAAGTCGGCACGACCAATCGCACCCACCTCCATGATTATCAGTCGGCTATTTCAGATGAAACCGGCCTGTTACTGCGTGTCCATTGCAGCAATTACCGGATCATCGGCTTTACCAGCGAAGTCACTGACAACGCCTTGGTTGGGCTTGGCAAAGAGCACTCTATCCCGGTCATGGAAGATTTGGGGTCCGGCTGCTTCATTGACTTAAGCAAATTCGGCTTAACCAAGGAACCAACCGTCCAGGACGTTGTTGCCAGCGGTATGGATATCGTCACCTTCAGCGGTGACAAATTACTCGGTGGCCCGCAAGCCGGGATAATTATCGGTAAAAGACGGTACATCGAACAGATAAAAAACAACCCACTCAACCGGGCTTTACGCATCGACAAATTTACTTTGGCTTGCCTGGAGTCGGTACTGCGTCTTTATCTGGACGAAACCGTTGCGCTGCAGACAATCCCAACACTTTCAATGATTGCCGCCCCTGAAGACACTGTCAAACTGCGAGCCTTGTTTTTTTTACAACGTGCCCAGGAAGGCCTTGGGGACCGCTGCATATTTTCATTAGCTCGTGTATACTCACAGGTCGGTGGCGGCGCTATGCCCGGCGAAAATCTGATCAGTTGGGCGGTTTCGGCAAAACCGCTGGGGGTAAAATTAAATGAGTTGGAAAACATGCTGCGCCGTGCCCCCGTACCAGTTATCGGCAGAATTGAAGGGGACCGCCTGCTGCTTGACATGCGAACCATTACCGACCAAGAGCTCGATCTTCTGTACGACAGCCTGCAGAGCGTTTTCTCCCCGGCAAAAAAAGAAAGCTGATTTTAATTAGAAACCAAACATTATATATACTCATGTTCTCTCTAGAAGACTTTTACATCCTTCAAGCGCCCCTGGCTCATGAAGTGCAGCATCTGCTCCCACTTCCCGCCACCATTGATTTCTGTTCGTTCACCGCTGACGGTTCCTTGCAGACCTTGCAAACCCATCTGGGCCCTGAAAGTCGCTCGACGATTGTGGAAACCGATGCTTTTATTGCCCCCCGGATGATCGGTGATCGCCTGGTCATACCTTTGCAGGCTCCATCTGGTGAAATTGTCGCCATCGTGATCAGCGACATCGACCCTGCTTTTTTACGTAAAATGTCGCCGGGATGGCTGCGAGAAACGCAAAGGAATATCTTGGAACGGATTGAGACGGTGTTATGGGGATACATTGATCCTGAAACCGAACTGTACAATCGACGCGCCGCTACCGATTTTTTACAGCAGCCCGCCACCGACAATCCCGGTTATTTCTTCCTGCTGAACACCGTATTTTACCGCAGAACAGCGGTCGGTAATCTTCAAAAAACTAAAGAAATCGCTGATTTGCTTCAAGCATTGACCCAATGTCATTGTTTCTATTTCGGTTATGGGGTGTTCGGCCTGCTGCTTCAGGTTCAAAACAGGGAACAAGCCTTAAAAACCGCCCATTATCTCCAGCATCAATTAAAGCGGGAAGGACTGAGCAAAGCGCAGATCGGGTTTTCCCAGGTGGCCATCACTGGCAAACGCGTGGAGACCAATGTGCTCGACAGATTTTGGCGTTCTTTGACCATCGCTGAGAATCGCGGCCCCTTCGGCATCTGCGATATTGACACGGTCGATGAACGACGGCCTCACCCTTTCCAACTCACTCCACCCGAGATCCGTCGGCAACTGGAAAAAAAATGGCGCGGACTTTCGCAATTCACCCTCGTGGCGCTCACCCCATCGACGGAGACGGAGAACCCCTTTACATTTGCCTCCCGTCTCGAGCAAACCCTCCCCAAGGATGTTGCGTATTTTACGGGTAACGACACACTTGCCCTGGTACTTTTTCCCGAGGCCGCACCGACTGCAATTCGCCAGCAGATCGACGCGCTCAACAGCACCTGCAGAACGTGTTATCCCGAGGTGGCCATCTCAATCGGGGTAGCATCCTGGCCCTGCCTAGATTTCTCCAAAGGCGATATCCCCGGAAACTGCTTAAAGGCTTTGCTCCATTGCAGTTTCCTGGCGCCGGGAAGCGTTGTCATATTTGACCATCTGAGTTTGAACATCAGTGGCGATTTCTTCTTCGAAGAGGGTGACTACCGAGCTGCCATTGGCGAATACCGCCGTGGTCTCCGCTTACAATCAGGTGATATAAATCTTATCAATAGCCTGGGGGTGGCCTTGGTCGAATTTAATCAATTGCGACGGGCTGTGGATTGCTTCCAAGATGTCCTTAAAAAAGATCCTTATAATTACATGGCATTAATGAACCTTGGCCATGTCCAGCATAGCCTGGGCCGAAAAGAAATCGCCTTGGATTGTTTTGAACAAGCCTACCGGGTCCTGGCCAAAGAAGATGGCGCTGGCCAGGAGCTGCTCCTGCCGCTGGGCAGATTGTATTTCGAATTCGGCAATCATGACAAAGCGGCCACTGTATTTGAACACTGGCGGACCCGCCCGGGAAGCGAAAAAGAGTTCATTCTCTTTCGTCTCCTTGGCCAGAGCTACCTTGAGAGCGGACGGCCCGAGGAAGCGATCAGGGCCTGCCAGCGCGCCTTGCAGCTTTTCCCCCAGGACAGCATTTCCCTGAGCACTTTGGGTTTGCTGTATGTCGAGCAGGGCGAAGGCAGTGAAGTTGGCCTCTCTCTCTGTAACAAAGCCCTGGAATTAGATAATTTCAATCCGGACCACTGGTATCGGCTGAGTCGAGCGTTGCTTCATATCGGGGATTGTGAGCAAGCACTGAATGCGATCAAAAAATGTCTGCGGCTTGCACGCAACCACGTCGAAGGTATTTTACAATTGGGAAAAATTAATGTAGCCATGCATCGACCCAATCGCGCCAAAAAATATTTCCAACAAGCTCTATCCCTCAAAAGCTGCACCGACAACCAGACCAAACAGGGACAAAAGTATATTGCGAAGTTATCAGGCACCGCCGGATAAAACCTTTTGTACGACCATAGAACTTTTGCCAGGACCGCTAAATCAATAGGACGGCCCCGGTAGCCAATAATCAGGGAATTCCCATAATACTGAAAAAGTATTGGCCGGGAAGATTCACACGTAAACTCTGGAACCCTCGGATTGGCAAACTGTAATAATGAGATTGACGTATCGTTTCGTCAGACCGCAAGGTCACGGACGTCCCCCCCCGCTTTTAATGCCGTTTTTACGTGGATAAGACACGAGGAGTAGCATGAGATGGCCCAAATAGATGCATTTTTCAAGCTGATGAATGATGAAGGCGCCTCCGACCTACACATGATGGCCGGGCAACAACCAGTCCTCCGAATCCGGGGAGATATGGAACGGGTAAAATTCAAGACGCTGGACAACGAAGCTCTTAAAAGCATGCTCTATGAGATCTGCCCGGAAGACAAAATAAAAATCTTTGAAGAAAACGGCGATCTGGATTTTGGCTATGAAATTCCGGGGCTGGCTCGATACCGCTGCAATTTCTTTCAACAGAAATATGGCATCGGAGCCGTGTTCCGTGAGATCCCCAGCGACATCCTGAGCTGCGAGCAGCTGGGCCTGCCCAAGGTGGTTTCCCGGCTGGCCTCATTGCCTAAAGGACTTGTTCTGGTCACCGGACCGACTGGTTCAGGTAAATCGACCACCCTGGCCGCTATCCTGGACGAGTGCAACAAGACCAGAAAAGATCATGTCCTCACCATCGAGGATCCTATCGAGTTTGTCCACAAGAGCCAGAACTGTATCATCAATCATCGCGAGGTGGGGACGCACACCCGAAGTTTCAGTGCCGCGTTGCGCGGCGCGCTGCGCGAAGATCCGGATATTATTCTGGTGGGCGAGATGCGGGACCTGGAGACGATCTCCCTGGCCATGGAGGCTTCGATGACCGGCCATCTCGTTTTCGGCACCCTGCATACCATGAATGCGATGAAAACAGTCGACCGGGTTGTAGAGATCTTCCCGGCCAATCAGCAGGGCCAAGTTCGCTCAACCCTGGCCGATGCCTTGCGGGCCGTGGTTTCACAAACCCTGTTTAAACGGGCCGATATCAAGGGTCGGGTGGCGGCCCTGGAAATCATGATTTGCACCCCGGCCGTCCGCAATCTGATCCGTGAAGGCAAGACCTACCAAATTCCCTCCATCATGCAGACCGGCAAGAAATTCGGCATGCAGACCTTGGACGATGCGATTTTCGAATTATTGGAAAAGAAAAAGATCAGCGCCGAAGACGCCTACGTCAACTGTTACGAGAAGGGAAGATTTGTTAAGTACTTACGCCATCAGCCCTCGGATTTCACCGAAATCTGAGAAGGCTGGACCTGCATTGGTTACGACACGCCGTATTGGGCGAGGCAGGTGTGCAGCACTTTTCTTTGGGCCTGGTTGAGGTTAACAAATTGGGCGCAATAGTTGAGCACCGTGGTTTTGATGCCGTTGATGTCGAGCAGCTGCTCCGAAGTAGCAACGATTTTTGCGGGGAGTTGCTCCAAGGAGGAACCCTCGTTGCAATTGTAGAGATCTACCATAAGTAAACGACTGTTGAGAGGACCTGCGCTGTAATGGTGGTCAAAACAGAGCCCGCCTTCACTGATATTTTTTATCTTGGCGTATTGATGCGTTCGACCGGCTATACGGACAAGAAAGAAGGGCGGCATTTTTTTCCGTGCATACCGCCTGTTTTCAATGCCGATGGAAAATAGACCCAAAAACACCAGCGGCTGCCGGCAACTGCTGCAGGAATAGGCCTTAGCCGTTGGCAAGGCAGCTATCCGGGATGCCGATGGTCTTGCCGTTAACTCCCCCGCCCCGCAGGCGGGGCATTTCTTGCCAAAAACCATCATGGGAACAACTCCATTAAGTATAGAAACAGTATCTCTTTAATTTTTCAATATACGTCATAATCCCTGACTGTTCAAGTCTCCCTTTTCCTGGAGCACTCTCCGCCTCTTTGCCTGCCAATGGTACCTATCGCCTGTAAAAGTAGCAGCCTGCAACATCGTCCCGTCGGTGCAGCAGGTGACCGTTCCTTGCCGTGAGGTAACCAGGACCTGAATTCCTTGCTGACGCCATTGGCTGCTATGAGCGGGTGCCGGCAAGGAATCTTGACGGGCGGTTCCTGCTGACACGACGATCATGGCAGGCGAGACCGCTTCGATGAACGCTGGACTCGCTGAAGTCAAGCTGCCGTGATGCGGCGCCAGGAGAACATCCGAACCAAGGCTGCCCCCATCCCGAACCAGCATTTTTTCACTCTCCACGCCGATGTCACCGGGAAACAGAAAACTACGCTCGCCAAATTGCAGCCGAAGCACCAGACTCCGGTGATTGGTCGACCAGGTCGAAGAGTCTTTCAGCAGCCCGTTCATACCCAGACATTCCAGCAATAAACCGTCTTGTTGGAGCAGTTTGTCGCCAGCCTCGGCGTACATGATCGGTGTCTTTTTTGCTAGAGCTGTCTCCAAAAATGCAAGATAGGCCGGTTCGTCGCCGTTGTCGCCGTTGACGATCAGCCGTTGCGGCTGAAAACGCTCATAAACAAAGGGCAGACCGTTGTAATGGTCCTTATGGGGATGCGTGATGATCAGGTCGTCCAACCGCCAAATTCGTTGCCGCCAGAGATACGGGCCAATGATACTTGAACCGGGATTGAATGGTTCGGTCTGTGAACCGCCGCCGTCGATCAGAATATTTTTACCGCCTGGCAGTTGCAGCAGCGAGGAGGTGCCCTGGCCGACATCAAGATAACTGACGATCAACTCTTTCCGATGCCAGGGGCTCCAAAGGGAAAAGGTAAAGGAGCCCAGCAGTCCCACGGCAAGAAAAAGAGCCGACCCAACACTGCAGGCAGTTCGCCGCTCCTGCAGGAGTATCCACAAAATAATAAAGAATACGGTGATTTCAAAAAATGAAGGGGTAATTGCCCAGATTGAAGCATAAGGAAATCCGGCCATCGCCTCGGCAAACCAAATCGTCGACCATATTCCCGCGCTGCCAAACTTGAACATCAATTCAGCCAGATCTGGACCTATCCAGATCAGCGGGATACCGAGCAGACCGCACGGCAACGCCCACAAGCAAAGCAAGGGTTCGATGATCAGGTTCATTACCGGACCGATCAAAGAAAACCGATTAAAATGATAAAGCATAAACGGCAAGGTTCCTGCCGTTGCCGCCAGGGAAACATAGAACATCGACTGCAGGGTCCAGACACCCTTGATGATCAGATTTGGATGCCCTTTAGCATCCGGTCGGGCAACAACCAACGGCAAGCGAGGATAAATGCAGTTGATCGCCAGGACCGCGGCAAACGAAAGCTGGAAAGACGCGGTGAAGAGGGCCAGCGGACTGACTGCCAGGACGAGGAGAGCGGTCGCGGCGATAAGATGAATCAAGGATCGTTGCCGGCGCAGCACCACTGCAAACAATACCAGGAGCGCAGTTACCAAGGACCGGAAGGCCGGAATGTTCATCCCGGCAATGAAGGTGTAGAAAAGGAGCAGCGGCGCAGTCAAGACCAAAGCGAGCGTGGGAACGTGGGCATGGAGCAGCAGCCATTGGCTGCGTTTGAGCAAAAAAGTGAACATCGTAACCGTAAAAAGGCCGAGCAGGCTGAGATGGAGCCCGGATATTGACAAAACATGCATGCATCCGTTTTCTTTAAACATTTCAATCATCTTTGGCGAAATGTTTCTTGCCGAACCGATCAAAAGTGCCTGATAAATGCCCGCAATAGCAGGATCGAACCGCTGGTTGATAAAAAGTGAGACTCGTTGCCGCACCTGTTCGGGCAGAAATCGAAGGCGCTGGCCCAGAGGGGGTGGCGGTTCATCGACCGGTAGAATCTCCTGGGCCGAGCGTACCCATCCTGAGCAGCGGATGGATTTGGACGCCATCTGCAGCCGATAGGGAAAAGCACCCGGAGTCCGATAGTCACGGATTTGAGCGACCATGGCAATGGCCATAATTTTCGCACCCGGCACAAAATGTGAACCGAGAACGTCCTGGACCGTCATCTGGACGGTGCCCCTGACCGGTTGAAACACGGCGGTCATGCTGGAGTCATGGATTAAAACGGATTCGGTTGCCAGCTCGAACCGGGTTTTATCGCCGTCATACTCAACCAGGGTGAGAATCCGGCCGATCAAAGTGACCTTGGTTTTTTCGGTGACAACCGTGGCTATATGACCGGGATCGGATATCGGCTGCAAGGCCAGATGGGTGTGCAGGAAACCAACGAGAAAAAAAAAGGGCAGCATGATCAGTAGCCGCAGGGACGACTTAAAGACAAGCGCGCTCCCCCCCAGCATGAGCAGCACCGGTATGCTGATCGCCGCTAAGGGCCATTGCGACCACGGCGTCGAAAACGTATAGGCAATGACCGCCCCGGCAATAAAACAGACCGTGACACTGATCAGCAGATTATCGGCACAGCTGCGCAGTACCCGCCCCATGCCCTTTTTCAACCGTCGGTGGTGTTCCGAGAGAGGAGCACGGTGATGGCTTCCAGGTGCCTGCACACAACGCCCCGGTTGGCATCGACACAACCCAATGCCGCCCCGGCCATCGACCGGTGCAACCCGGGATCGTTGATGATTTGCCGGAGAACGACCGACAGTGAGGCTGCGGACGCAACTTGACGGGCCCCACCGCATTCGATCAGTTCCGCGGCGATCTCGGCAAAATCTTCCATGTGCGGCCCAAAGAGTACCGGCACTCCGGCGGCGGCTGGTTCGATGGGGTTGTGTCCGCCTTGGGGCACCAGGCTGCCGCCGATAAAAACAGCATCGGCCAGAACATAGCAACCAGCCAACTCCCCGATGGTATCGAGGATGAGCAGAGGGCCTTGCCGGTGCGGATACGACGTCCATTTGCGCAATTCAATCTGGTATTGATGGCTTAGGGCCATAATCTCATCGGCCCGTTCGATATTCCTGGGGGCCAGGAGGAGTTGCAGCGCAGGGATCGCCTGACGAAGCTGACAATAAACCTGAAAAAGAATCTCCTCCTCGCCACGATGGGTCGAGCCGCAGATCCAGAGCGGGGCAGCGGCATCAAACCCATAGGCCTTTCGGGCCGATCGGCGGGGCGCCTTGTCCTCGCGGGAGGTCTCGCACCGACTGATATCGAATTTAAGATTGCCCAAGGTGACGACCTTATCGGCCCCGATCCCCAAAGCTGTTATTTTTTCGGCATCACTGCTCGTTTGCATGGACAGGAGCGTAAAATCCTGGAACATCGGTCGACAGAGAAAGGCGAAACGCCGGTACTGCGCAAATGATCGACTGGAGATTCTGCCGTTAACCAACAGCATCGGCACTTGGTTTCGCGCAAGACAGTGCAGCCAATGAGGCCAGAAATCGGTTTCCACCAGGATGAACAGATCCGGCTCGATGATCTTGACAAACCAAAGGGCCACGGGCCCGAGATCCAGCGGACCGGCGATGACGGCATCAATATAGACAGCAAGATGCTGTTGCGCTACCAGGGCCCCGGAGGAGGTGGTCACCGATAAAAAAATCCGGGCTTCCGGGTAAGATTCCCGTAGCCCGCGAACCAGGGGCAGCGCCGAGGTGACCTCGCCCACCGACAGGGCATGAATCCAGAAGGTCGGTGCCGAAGGCTGCTTGCAGGGAAGCGCCCGCAACTGCCCGGCAAGCCCGAAACCCAAGCGTTGCAGCAGCCGTTTACGGTATTTCCGCCGGCAGACGACCAAGGGCAGGATCGGCAGCAATACCAATGCGCCGAAACTCGACAGTATAGTATAGAGCAACAACATCAATTCCGCTTTTCCTTGATCAGAGGGGACGAGTATGGACCTTTTCCACCTTTTGATACCAGGATTCGCCGCAGCTGTCGAAGAAGAAGCGAACGGCTCCGAGAAGCCCCGCTGGGACCGACCGGTCGCATTCTGCTAAAGGTGAAAAATAACGAACAAACCATTGCAATACTACACATCAATGCTGAATATTCATAAAAATTAACATATAGCTGAATTTTATTCTTGATCGCCGTTTTCAGCTAAGGTAGTCTCTTTGTATACGGTTTCACGATTTTCTCTGTCAGGGATCAGGAGCAAAAACCGAAGATGCTGGATGATATCAGTTTAAAAATACTGCGGATACTGCAGGAAAAGGCCCGAATTCCCAATGTCGAGGTGGCGCGCCAGGTTGAGATGGCCCCTTCGGCGGTGCTCGAACGAATCCGCAAGATGGAGCGCCAGGGCATAATTGACGGCTACGAAGTCCGGCTCAATCCCACCCAGTTCGACCGCCGCCAGCTCGCTTTCATCGAAATCAAGACCCGGGCCGTCGGCGACCGGCCGGAAACCGGCACCGCGCTGGCAGCCATCCCTGAGATCCAGGAGGTTCATTATGTTGCCGGGGATGACTGTTATCTGGTCAAGCTCCGGGTCGCGGACACCGCCGAACTCGCCGCCATCATCCGGGAAAAAATCGCGGTGATCAATGAGGTCGTTGCCACCAAGACCACAACCGTGCTGCAAACTTACAAGGAAACTGCGCGCATTCCCATCCGCAGTTGAAACCAGACAAGGAAAAACGCCATGCCAATGAGCAAAGATTTCAAAGATCGACTCTACCCCCATCTCCCCGCCATTGCCCAGCACTACGGCACTCCCTTTCATATCTACGATGAAGCCGGAATTCGCGAAACCGGGCGGCAGCTGCAGGCAGCCTTTGCCGACATCCCCTCTTTCCGGGAGTATTATGCGGTTAAAGCCTTGCCCAACCCCAGCATCCTCCAAATCATGCAGGAGATGGGCTTCGGGTTCGACTGCAGTTCGAGTACCGAGCTGATGCTGGCGCGCAACTTGGGGGCGAGTGGCGATGCCATCATGTTCACCTCCAATAATACCAGTCTTGAAGATTTTCAGGCCGCCGAGGCCGAGGGCGGCTGCATCCTCAATCTTGACGACCTCACGCTCATCGACAAGGTGCCGCGGATGCCGGAGCTGATCTGTTTTCGCTACAATCCCGGCACCCGCCGTCGCGGCAACGACATTATCGGCAAACCGGAAGAGGCCAAATACGGAGTCAGTCACGACCAGATCACCAGCGCCTACCGGCGAGCTCAGGCCAAAGGCGCCAAACGCTTTGGCCTGCATACCATGCTGGCCTCCAATGAGCTTCATTACACCTACATGGTGCAGACAGCGGCCATGCTGCTCGAACTGGTGGAGCAGATAAGCCAAGAATTAGATATTATTTTTGAATTCATTAACATAGGCGGCGGCCTCGGCATTCCCTATCTTCCGGATATCGATCCGCTGAACATCAGAGCCATGGGGGCGGAAATCACCGCCCTCTTTGTTGATTTCAAGGACCGTCACGGCTATTGCCCGGCCCTGCTGATGGAGAGCGGCCGCTTCATGACCGGGCCGCACGGCGTGCTGGTGACCCAAGCGATCAATCGCAAGGATATCTACCGCACCTACATCGGCGTGGATGCCTGCATGTCCGCCCTGATGCGGCCCGCCCTCTATGGCGCCTACCACCACATCGAGGTCTTGGGCAAGGAAGGGCTTGCCCAGACTGAAACCGTGGACGTGGTCGGCTCGCTCTGCGAAAACAACGACAAATTTGCAGTCCAGCGGACGCTCCCGAAGATAGCGGACGGCGATCTTCTGATCATCCAGGATTCCGGGGCCCACGGCCATGCCATGGGCTTTAATTATAACGGCAAAATGCGTCCCCAGGAATTGCTGCTCCGCCGGGACGGCACGGTGGCGCGCATCCGCCGCGAGGAGCGTCCCGAGGATTATTTCGCCACCCTGCGATTTGACGAGAACGTCCTGCAGCTGTGAGGAAATGCCCTTGAACCTTCTTTTACTGGACCCGACGGAGGTGGTGAGCGGCGAGGTCACACTCACCGGCCGGCGCGCCGAACATCTGTTGCAGGTCCTGCGGGTGGTGCCTGGGGATACAGTTCGGGTCGGGGTGATCCGAGGAAAGCTCGGCAACGGGCGGGTATTGGCCATCGAGGGTGGGGAGGTGCGGCTGGCGGTAACCATTGAACGCCAGCCGATCTGCGATCTCCAGGTGGAGCTGATCCTGGCCCTGCCCCGCCCGATCATGCTCCAACGGATCCTCAAACAGGCCACGGTCCTCGGAGTCAGGCGCTTCCATCTCATCCGGTCGCGCCGGGTGGAAAAATCATTCTTTCACAGCCCGGTGCTGGCACCGGAAAAAATCCGTTCTATCCTGGTGGATGGCATGGAACAGGCCATGGACACCTGGCTGCCCGAGGTGACCATCCACCACCAGTTTAAACCCTTTATCGAGGATGTGCTGCCGACCCTTTCAGGCCAGGGGTTGATCGCCCATCCGGATGGAGCCGGCACCCTGGCCGGCAGTCCGGTTTCAGGGGATGCCAGCCAGCGTTTGCTGCTGGCGGTCGGACCCGAGGGCGGCTGGAGCGACCACGAGTTGCAGAGCTTTACAGAACGCGGCTTTTACGGCTTCACCATGGGCAGGCGCATCCTTCATGTCGATACCGCCGTGGTCAGTCTGCTGGCCCAGCTGCAGCTTCTTTACGACTTGCGGAAACGCTGAATCAATTTGCTGCTCAGCAGTGTGAATTCCGGCAACCGTAACAGCTGCAGACCTGCCACATAGATCACAACTCCCACCCCGATCAGCACCGCCAGACCGGCGACCTGCCGCCAGATCGCCCCCCCCAGCCAAGCCCCGAGCACCCCTTGCAACCCCCAGAGTGCACCGGACATTGCCGCGGTGGCCGTCAAGATTTTCAATACCCCAAGCAGCAAATACCCCAAGGGGAATCCAGCCAGTTTACGATACAGCACCGTGCCGAGAAACAAAAAATTAAGGATCATGGCGCATGAGGTGGAGAGGGCGATGCCCCGGTGCTGGAGGCTATCGATCACCAGAGTGATGGTGAGAATATTGGCACCCACGCCGAGGAAACTGCCCATCACCGGGAACCGGGTGTTGCCGATGGCGTAAAACACCGGAACCATCACCTTGATGGCCGAATAAGCGAACAGACCGACGGCATAGAAGGTCAGAGCCTGCGCGGTCTGCAGGGTATCGAGGGCGGTGAAGGCGCCGCGCTCGAAAATGAGACGGATGATCGGCTCGGACAGCAGGATCAGGCCGGCGGTGGCGGGAATAGCCAGGCTGAAGACCAGAACCAGGGAAGAGGTGAAGGTCTGCTTAAGGCTGTCGATATCTTTTTGGGCGGCCTGCCGGGCCAGGATCGGCATGATCGCAATCGACAGGGCTACGCCGAAGAGGCCAATGGGCAACTGCACCAGACGGAAGGCATAATTCAGCCAGGAAACCGAACCTTCGACACAACCCGCGGCAAAGTTGGTATTGACGAAAATATTGATCTGGGTGGCCGACAGACCGATGGTGGCCGGCAGCATCAGCAGGAGAATCCGGCGCAGGCCGGGATCGGCGGGGTTGCAGGTCCAGCGGAAACGGAACCCTACCTGTCGCAGGGTGGGCAGCTGCATCAACAACTGCAAGGCCCCGCCGATCAGGGTGCCCCAGGCCATGCCGGCGATGGCCGGTTGCCCCAAACGGGGAAACACCCAGGCCAGCGAGAGACCGCCGACAATCGAACCGAGGTTGAAAAAGGTTGAGGACATGGCCGGCACGAAAAACTTGCCCTTGGTGTTGAGGATACCCATCACCACCGCCCCCAGCGAAACAAACAGGAGGAAGGGAAACATGATCCGGGTAAGCTGGACGGTCAACTCGGTTTTTCCCGGGGTCGACTGAAAATCGGGAGCCAGCAGGTTGACGAGGGGATCGGCCAGATACATGCCCACCAGGGTGAGCGCGCTGATCACCAAGGCAAAAAAAAGCAGCACATTGCTGGCCAGACGCCAGGTATCCTCGGGACCCCGCTTGGTGGTGTATTCGGAGAATACGGTAACAAAAGCGGCGGAAAGCGCCCCTTCGGCAAACAGGTCCCGCAGGAGGTTGGGAATACGAAAGGCCACCACAAAGGCATCATAGGCAAAACCGGCACCGAAAAGC